>JAFQPF010000089.1 GCA_017411885.1 Clostridia bacterium | reverse complement strand
AACGATAGCCGGGTCGATAGCACCGCAACGTGTACCCATTATAATACCGTCAAGGGGAGTAAATCCCATGCTCGTGTCGATTACCTTGCCGCCCTTTACTGCCGAGATAGACGAGCCGTTACCGATGTGGCAGGTAACGATCTTTGTTTCCTCGACGGGCTTGTCAAGAAGCTTTGCCATTTCGCCCGAAACGTATCTGTGGGAGGTACCGTGGAAGCCGTAGCGGCGGATGTGGTACTTTTCGCACATATCCTTGGGAAGTGCGTATGTATAAGCCTCAGCAGGCATTGTCGAATGGAAGGCTGTATCCATTACTACTACCTGAGGAGTGTTCGGCATAACCTCGATGCATCCGCGGATACCCATAAGGTGAGCCGCTGTATGAAGAGGAGCGAGGTCAAGACAGCCCTCAAGCTTCTTGATTACTTCATCGTCTACGAGCACGCTTTCCTTGAGGTAAGCACCGCCGTGGACTATTCTGTGACCTACAGCTTCGATCTCGTCCATGCTCTTTACAACGCCGTGAACGGGGTCTGTAAGATATTTAACTACGATCTTTGTAGCCTCTGTGTGGTTGGGAATGTCGATCTCAAGCTTTATGTTAAGCTCGGGATTATCGGGGAGCTTGTGCGAGAAAAGTCCGCCGTCTCCGATTCTTTCGCAGTTACCCTTTGCGAGTACCTTTTCGGTATTGGTGTCGAAAAGCTGATACTTAAGAGATGAGCTTCCCGCATTTACAACGAGTACATTCATTTTTATTTCCTCCATATGCTTGCATATCTGCAAATTTGTGGTATAATATAGGCGTGATCACGTGTATTTATGCGCGCGATCATAAACGTCAACTACCATTATACTACAATTTCACGACAATATCAAGAGAATTTTACAAATTTTTGAAGGAGTTTAGCGATATATTGAAAACTACTGCGATAATCTGTGAGTTTAATCCGCTTCACCCGGGGCATGAATATGCGATACACTACGCTAAAAGGGAAAGCGACGCGGTAATAGCCGTGATGTCCTCTGATATAGTACAGCGCGCAGAGCCGGCGATAATGCCGGCGGTGATGCGGGCAAGGCTTGCGCTCGCTGCGGGGTGTGATCTTGTGCTTGAATTGCCTGCACCGTGCAGCTTCGGCAGTGCAGAGTATTTTGCAAGAGCGGGCGTGTATATAGCAAACGCGACAGGTGTTTGTGACAGACTTTTGTTCGGAAGCGAATCGGGAGATATAAACGAGCTTGAAAGCATAGCGGAGCACCTTGCTTCGGATGAATACAAGAAAAAGCTTTTGTCACTTAAGGATGCCGAGCGTGCGTCAGGGCATATGCAGGCAAGATATAACTCTGCCGAAATGCTTTACGGCAAGGATTTTGCGGACAAGATCAGCACGCCAAACAACATTCTTGCTCTTGAATATATCAAGGCGGCAGGCTCGCTTGACGCTGAAATGAAGCTTGAAACGGTCAAGCGTGAGGGCAGCGGATACAACGATACTGTAAGTGATGCGGGCTTTGTGAGCGCGAGCTTTTTGCGTACGCGTATAATGAACGGTAAGGATATATCGTCATACGTTTCCAAAGCTTGCTTGCCTGTATACGAAGAAGCGAAGAAGACCGGTATGATAGGCGCGAGCATTGAAAGGCTTGGACCGGCGATACTTTCATATTTCAGACTTGCAAAGCCCGAGGAGCTTTCGGAATACGCTGAAATGTGTGACGGGCTTGAATACAGGCTTTGTAATTGTGCTCACAATGCGCGTGATATCAATGAGTTCTTTACGCTTGCCGCAACGAAAAAATACACAAACGCGCGGATAAGACGCGCGGTCCTGTCGTGTATGCTCGGTCTCTTGGAGATCGATTTCAAGCGACCGCCGTTATGTGTGCGCGCGCTTGCCGCAAACGAAACCGGGCTTTTGCTGTTAAAGCGTATGAAGGAAGTATCAAAAATTCCCGTTATAACCAACGTCTCGGGCTATGATGAAGCAGGGCTTGAGTATGCAAAGGAGCTTGCGCTGAAAACAGAGAGCTTATACACGCTTGCATTACCAAAGCCTTTGCCCTCGGCTGAGCTTTTCAAACAGGGAATATTTATCGACAAAAAATAAAAAATAGCAATTATTTATGAAATTTGAATTTGCTATTGCAATTATCGGGGATAGGTTATATAATTAAGGTAACTAAAGGCGTATGCCTTATAATACGGAGGATTATTATGGAAAAAGTACGTTATGCCGTCATCGGTATAGGTAATATGGGTACACAGCACGTTCGTCAGCTTGCGACAGATATGATCGAAAACGCTGTGCTTGCCGCCGCTTGTGACACAAACCCCAAGCGTCTTGACTGGGTAAAGGAAAATTTTGGCGATGGTATCGCGCTTTTTGACGATTATAAGAAGCTTCTTGCAAGCGGACTTATAGACGCGGTTATTATCGCTACACCCCACTATATGCATCCCGTGATCGCTATCGATGCGTTCAATGCGGGACTTCACGTTCTTTCGGAAAAGCCGATCGGCGTTTATACAAAGAAGGTTATCGAAATGATGGAGGTCGCAAAGAACAGCGGCAAGGCTTTCGGTATAATGTATAACCAGAGAACAAATCCCATCTTCCAGAAGGCACGTGAATTTGTTCAGGGCGGTGAGCTCGGTGAGCTCAAGAGATGCGTATGGATAATCACAGACTGGTACCGTACACAGCAGTATTATAACAGCGGTACATGGCGTGCAACCTGGGAGGGTGAAGGCGGCGGCGTTCTTCTCAATCAGTGCCCCCACAACCTCGACCTTTGGCAGTGGATCTTCGGTATGCCTACCAAGATCCGCGCATTTATGAGCTTTGGTAAGTATCACGATATCGAGGTAGAGGACGACGTTACCGCATATGCTGAGTATGCTAACGGCGCGACAGGCGTGTTCATCACAACTACAGGCGAAACTCCCGGTACGAACAGACTTGAGATCAGCGGTTCGCGCGGTAAGCTTATCTGCGAAAACGGCAAGCTTGTTTTCCACAGAACACAGAAGGATGAGCGCGAATATTGCTACGGCTCCAAGGAGGGCTTTGCAAAGCCTATGACCGACGTATTCGAGGTAAGATTTGAAGAGCGCAAGAAGCAGGAGCATCTTCTCATTATCGAAAACTTCACAAATCATATCCTTAAGGGAACACCCCTTCTCGCTCCCGGATATGAGGGCATCAACGGTCTTTCGATCTCCAATGCTATGCACCTTTCCGCATGGACAGACAAGACTATCGAGCTTCCCGGAAACGCAGACGAGTTCTATGATCTGCTTCAGGAAAGAATCAAGATGTCAAACGTAAAGAAGGCAGAGGCTTCGGGTGAGGTCGCTAACCTTTCAAATACATACAACAATTAATAAAAATGACAATGGGCGGTTTTATATACCGCCCATTATCTGAATTTGGCTATGTTAGCCGGAATGGAGAAAATTATGTCAAACGAGCTTATAAAGGGACTTAAATTTCATCATATAGGACTCAAGTGCAAGGATCTTGAAAAATCGATCGCGTTTTATACCGAGGCACTCGGCATGAAGCCTTATGCTGCCTGGGGCGAGGGTGAAAAGCGTATACAGATGCTTACTATCGGCGACGGCGGAATATTTGAGCTTTTCGCAGGCGGCGGTGATGAATACAGCAACAAGGGCAAGTGGATACACCTTGCTATGGAGGTTGAAGACGTTGACGCGGCATTTGAAAGGGCGGTAGCTCACGGTGCCGAGCCGCTTACATACCCCAAGACCGTACCGCTTGATTCCGAGCCCGAAAAGATGAGCATTAACATTGCCTTTGTAAAAGGGCCGGATGGCGAAGAGCTTGAATTTTTCAGAGTAGTATAAGGGAGACAGATATGACTATAGCAACTGTAGTTGAGGTATACGTAAAGCCCGAGTGTCTTGAAGAATTTGAAAGGATATCGCTTTACAATCACGAAAATTCGGTAAAAGAGCCCGGAAACATCAGATTTGATATATTAAAATCTAACGACGATCCTTGCAGATACACGCTTTTTGAGGTGTATGAAAGCAAGGAAGCCGCGGCAGCTCACAAGGAAACCGGGCATTATAAAAAATGGAGAGAAACGGTCGAGCCTATGATGGCTTGCCCGCGCAAGGGAATAGCGCATACACCGCTTAATGAAATGTGATATGGACAAAACAGTGTTTTCATATACCGACACACTTGACACCGATCTTACGCGCAAGAATTACACGCGTGCCATAAAAATGCTTGAGGATAACGTGGTGCGCTTTGAGTGCTACCAAAAGCCTGTGCTGACAACAGGAAAGGGATACCCCGGAATATGGCTTGAGCATAATCACGATTCACTGTTTTTTGCCGATATTTCACCCGAAATAGCGATGAACAGCCACAGGATATTTTATGATTTTCAGGCAGAGGACGGGCTGTTTCCCGCTTATATATGCAAATGGCCGCATCAAGAGGCATACCGCATAGGATACGGGCATATGCAGACCGTATATCCGCTTGCGGCATCGGCGCTTGAGGTGGCAATGATCGCGAAGAATGAGGAATTTCTTGCCGATTCGTATAAAGCCTGCGCTAAGTATGACGATTGGATAGTAAAATACAGAAATACGAGAGGCACCGGGCTTGTTGAGGTATTCTGCGGATTTGATACGGGTCACGATAACAGCAGCCGCATAGCCGATATTCCCAAGGTGTGTCCTCGGGGCGATGCCCGCGTATGCTGTAATAACGAATCGCTTCCGATGATAGCCCCCGATCTTTCCGCAATGCTTTACAGAGCAAGGCTCGCTCTTGCGGATATGGCTGAGGTTATGGGCAGGATAAACGAGCGCGATATGTGGCTTGAAAAAGCACAGAGCGTTAAGGAAAATCTTGTAAAATACTGCTACGACGAAGTTGATGAGTTCTTCTACGACCTTGACAGGCAGGGCAACCTCAGAAAATACGTTGCCGAGCATATCTTTAGGCTTTTTCTCAATCACGCGATAGATAAGGATATATTTGAAAAAATATATAACAGATACATAATAAGCTCTGAGCATTTTAACAGTAAGTATCCGTTTGCCTCGGTATCTGTGAGCGCGCCCTATTTTAATATTGATCTTTATGAAAACAACTGGAACGGTAAAACGCAGATGCATACCGTGCTCGAAACGCTTTTCTGGATGGAGCATTACGGTAAGGGTGAAGAGCATATAAGCTTTATGCGTATGTGGCTTGATCTTATGAACAAAAGCGATATGGTCTGCTCTCAGGAGGCAGACCCGTTTACAGGTGAGTTTTCAACAAAAGCACCTGCGTTTTCGACTACGTTTGTCGCATATACGCAGTTTGCAAAAAAGCTTGGAATAATATAAAAATACCGCCCGCGATTATTTCGCGGGCGGTATTTTTTTATCCGATTACTTGTTTTCATCATTCTTTTCGACGGAGGATTTTTTCTTCAAGCTTTTCGGTCTTTTGAGTGCTAAAATCACGAATATTGATGCGACTCCGCCTATTATAAGAAGTGTTACAAGGTTGAATACGTTGCGGGAGAGAAATACTGCGAAATCCTGCCAGCCGTCTACAAAGTCCTCAAAGCCTTCGGAAAATCCGCGTGCAAGTTCTTCGCCAAAGGTGAGCGGCACTATGGTAGGCTTTGTGTATTCGATAACCTCGTTTATATTGAGAGTGTATGTCGCATAGCTTATAAGAGAATCGTATTTTCTCAGATTTCCTGAGTAGCTTTCAATCTCATAACGGATGTCCGAAAGCTCGCGCTCAAGTGCTAAGATATCGTCAAGGCTTCCTGCGTTTTCAAGAAGCACAAGTACGCGCTCCTCACGGATCTTTGCTGATTCAAGCCTTGCCTCTGTATCGAAATATTCCTCGGTAACGTCGCGGTTGTTTTCGCCGCTGTTTGTGACCGTACCGATATTTCCGACCTCGCTTACAAAATCCGAATAGCCGTCAACGGGTATGCGGATGGTGAAGCTTGAGCGTCTTTCACTGTTTGATCCGATGTGACCGCCGTAGCTGTTTGAGCTTTCAAAATACGCGCCGTACTTTTCGCAAAGCGCGTTGAGTGCTATGATACTCTTGTCATATTCCTTGGTTTCGATATCAGCCCATGCGTTGTAGATTATTTTTCTGTCCGATTTTTCTTTAAGAACAGACGTAGTGCTTAAGCCCGAGCCGTTTTCGCGGGATGCGTTCTGAAAATCACCGTCGGCAAGCTCTGTTTCAACGACTGCACCGGGCGCGTAGCCCTTGGAGGAGGTAGCATATGTTTTATATTCCATAGCATCCTCGGTAGCGCGATCGTATTTTGCTCCGGCATCCCTTGCTGAACCGCAGGAGGAGAGAATAAGCGACAGTGTAACGAGCAGTATAAGTAATACCGTGAGTCTGTTTTTCTTAAGCATAAAATCATTCCTTTCTTGCCCGGTATACGAGCTTTGTAATTATTTGACAATCAAAAGGCACAAAACACTCATAAAAATGCAATCTTCTGTTGTATTGTCAAAAAATATGAGCGTTTTTAGTGTAATTTAAATAAAAAAGAAGAAATAATCGAAAAAACTCAAAAAATCTTAGCTAACCCCCTTGCAAAATACTTGACTTTGAGATATAATGTAACTATAATGGGGTAGAATGGTGAGCAGGGAGAAATACTTCTGTGAAAACCAATTTTGCCAAAAATATTTCGGAGGTCTTATATGGTCAACAATCTAAAAAAGACACCGTCCGCAGAAGAGCTCAGAGAAAAGCTTGCAGCAGAGGCAAATGAGCTCGGCATCAAGGGACGGCTTACCGGTCAGGTTCGTATGGCTTCTATCTTTGACGAGGGAACCTTCGTTGAAATAGGCAAGTACGCAAAGGCATCGGCAAACGAATTTAACAATCAGTCAAATGAGTTTGAGGGCGTGCTTACAGGCTACGGCGCGATCGACGGCAGACTCGTATTTGCATTTGCACAGGACTTTTCCCGTATGAAGGGTGCTGTCGGAGAAATGCACGCAAAGAAGATCGCGGCTCTTTATGAGCTTGCAATCAAGAACAGCGCACCGGTGATCGGTGTATTTGACAGTGCTGGAGCTTACGTGCTTGAGGGTGTTGCGGCGCTTTCCGGTTACGGTAAGATCATGAACTGCGTTTCAAGAGCAAACGGAATTGTTCCGCAGATCGCGGTTATTGCAGGTGTTTGCTCGGGCTCAATGGCTACAATTGCTTCAATGTTTGACTTCACTATAGCGTGCGAGGATAACGGAGAGCTTTACGTAAATCCCCCCTTCATTATGAATAAGAAGGAAAACGGTAAGGAGCTTGGAAGCATAAAGACCGCGGCTGACTGCGGACTTATCGATTACGTATGCGCAGGTGAGCCTTGTGCATATGCGAAGGTAAGAGAGCTTCTTAACTACCTTCCCCAGAACTGCGCGGACGGTACTGTATATACAATGTCAAACGACGAGATCAACCGTCTTACTCCCGAAATCGAGAGCATCGTAAATGCCGACGGATACGATATGAAGAGCGTGCTTGCTTCTATAAGCGACAACGCGGTATTCTGCGAAAGAGCTGATATGTACGCTCCCGAAATGCTCACAGGCTTTATTACTCTTAATTCTATGGTAGTTGGTATCGTTGCAAACGCTCCTTCGGTAAACGGCGGACGTATTACGGCAAACGCCGCAAAGAAGGCGGCAAAGCATATCGCATTCTGCGATAACTTCGATATTCCGATACTTACTCTCGTTGATACAGAGGGATATGATATCAGCGTTGAAAGCGAAAAAGCACCTTACAGCGACGCGCTTGCAGAGCTTGCTTACGGCTTCTCGGTAAGCGATAACGCAAAGGTAAGCGTTGTTCTCGGCAAGGCTTACGGCGCGGCTTATACGCTTATGTGCTCAAAGAGCCTTGGCGCGGATATGGCTTTTGCACTTGACAGCGCAAAGATCTCGGTAATGCCTGTTGACAGCGCGGTTGCATTTGTAAACGGCGGTAAGGTAACAGACGAGCAGAGAGAAGAATGGGAAGCAACAATGGCATCTCCCGTGCTTGCTGCAAGAAACGGCGATATTGACGATATTATCTCTTACGGAGAGCTTCGTCAGAGAGTAGCCGCAGCCTTTGAAATGCTCAGCGATAAGGGCTGATAGCGGTTTGAAAGGAATAAGATTATGAATACAACACTTTTTATGCTTGAGGCAGGTGCCGCCGGAGAAAAGGTCATTGAGTACAGTGACTGGACCTTTGCGGACCGTGTCAGCGAGGCACTCAGCGTTTCGCTTCTCGGAATAGGCACAGTGTTTGCCGTTCTTGCAGTGCTTTGGGTTGTGCTTGAAATATTCAGGTTCTTCTTCTATGATCTGCCCCGCAGACGCTCAGGCGAGGCAAAGAAAGAAGAAAAAACTGCAAAGCCTGTAAAGCCTGCTCCCGTAGCGGCTCCCGTGGCTCCTGTAGCAAATGTAAGCTCTGACGCAGAGCTTGTTGCCGCAATAAGCGCGGCTATAGCGGTGGTGCTTGATAAGCCCGCAACGTCCTTCAGAGTAGTTTCCTTCAGACGCACGGGCACCCGTTGATCGAGAAGGACACAGATATCATAAATAAGAATTAGCCGCTTTTGGCGGCAGAATGGAGATTATTATGAGAAAGTTTAACGTAACAGTAAACGGAAACGTATACGAAGTAGAGGTTGAGGAGCTCGGCGCAGGCGTTGTAGCGGCTCCTGTAGCACCCGTAGCAGCTCCCGCACCCGCGGCAGCTCCTGCAGCAGCTCCAGCAGCGGCTCCTGCTCCCGCGGCAGCACCCAAGGTACAGGGAAGCGCAGGCTCAACACCCGTAAATTCCCCGATGCCCGGTACTATCCTTAAGATGAACGTAAGTGTAGGTCAGCAGGTAAAGAGCGGTGACGTTCTCTGCGTGCTTGAGGCTATGAAGATGGAAAACGATATTCCCGCACCCTGCGACGGTACGGTTGCATCTGTAAACGTACAGAAGGGCGCATCTGTAAACTCCGGCGACGTACTTGTTACTCTTAACTGATTAACGGGGTAAAAGCAAATGTTAGATTCAATACTCAACTTTTTACAGACAACGGGTATTGCAAAGCTACTTGGAAACGAACCGATAGAAATTGTAAAAACGCTTATAATGTACGTTATAATCGGCACGCTTTTCTATCTTGCGGTGGTCAAAAAGTTCGAGCCGCTGCTTCTTTTACCGATAGCTTTCGGTATGCTTCTTGCAAACCTGCCCGGCGCAAATATATTCCATATGGAGTATTTCTTTGATGAATACTATATGGAAGCTTACCCGAACGACTACGCGGCAATGCTCGTGGACGGTCATATTCCGATATCTACGATGATAAAGGAAGTTTTCAATAGAGGCGGACTTATTGATATTCTGTATATAGGAGTAAAATCCGGACTGTACCCCTCGCTTATCTTTATGGGCGTTGGCGCGATGACAGACTTTACGGCTCTTATTGCAAACCCCAAGAGCCTGCTTATAGGTGCTGCGGCACAGCTTGGCGTGTTCGTCGCATTCTCCGGTGCGCTTCTTTCGGGACAGTTCAATCCCCTTGAAGCGGCTTCTATCGGTATTATCGGCGGTGCCGACGGCCCGACGGCAATACTTGTAACAAAAACACTTGCTCCCGCACTTCTCGGAGGTATCGCTATAGCGGCTTATTCGTATATGGCGCTTATTCCGATCATTCAGCCTCCCTTTATGAGAATGCTTACGACCAAGAAGGAGCGTTCCATTGTAATGAAGGAGCTTCGTCAGGTTTCTCAGGTGGAAAAGGTAGTTTTCCCCATACTCGTTACTATTGTCGTGACATTTATCGTACCTGACGCAGCACCTCTTGTAGGCTTTTTGATGCTCGGTAACCTCTTTAACGTATGCGGAGTTACCGACAGACTTTCAAAGACCGCTCAGAATGAGCTGATCAATATTGTAACAATATTCCTCGGTGTATCGGTCGGTGCTACAGCCAATGCTGAAAACTTCTTAAGCGCAAAGACACTTCTCATTATCGTGCTCGGACTCGTTGCATTTGCAATATCGACCTGTGGCGGTCTTTTGTTCGCAAAGCTTATGTGCTTTATCACAGGCGGAAAGATCAATCCGCTTATCGGTTCTGCAGGCGTTTCTGCCGTTCCTATGGCGGCGCGTGTCGCGCAGGTTGAAGGTCAGAAGGCAAATCCCTCTAACTTCCTTCTTATGCATGCAATGGGACCTAACGTTGCAGGTGTTATCGGCTCTGCCGTTGCGGCAGGCGTGTTCCTTAGTACATACGCTTAATTCAACTTGGAGGTAAAATAAATGGCAAAGGTAAAAATTACCGAAACTGTCCTTCGTGATTCGCATCAGTCGCTCGTAGCAACGAGAATGACGACAGAGGAGATGCTCCCTGTACTTGAAACACTCGACAGTGTCGGATATCATTCGCTTGAAGCATGGGGCGGAGCTACATTTGATGCTTGCTTACGATTCTTAAACGAGGATCCGTGGGAAAGACTTCGCACTATCCGCGCTCACGTAAAGAATACAAAGCTTCAGATGCTTTTCAGAGGACAGAATATCCTCGGTTACAGACATTACGCAGACGACGTTGTTGAATATTTCGTTCAGAAGTCTATCGCAAACGGTATCGACATCCTCAGAATATTTGACGCGCTCAACGACCCGCGTAACCTTGAAACTGCAATAAACGCAACAAAGAAGGAGGGCGGTCACGTACAGGCGGCTATCTGCTATACGACCAGCCCGGTTCACAACAACGAATATTTCGTAAAGTATGCAAAGCAGCTTGAAAGCATGGGTGCGGACTCTATCTGCATCAAGGATATGTCCGGACTTCTCAAGCCCTACGAGGCATACGATCTCGTAAGCGCACTCAAGAAGGATATCAAGCTTCCGATACAGCTTCATACTCACTATACCGCAGGCGTTGCTTCGATGACCATACTCAAGGCAGTAGAGGCAGGTGTTGATATCGTGGATACCGCGATCTCGCCTATGGCGCTCGGTACTTCACAGCCCCCCACAGAGCCTATCGTAGCTTCCCTTGCAGGAACAGAATACGATACAGGACTTGATCTTAAGAAGCTTGACGAGGTATGCAGATACTTCACACCTATCCGCGAAAGATATATCAAGGAAGGTCTCCTTGATCCCAAGGTTCTTAAGGTTGACGTAAACGCGCTTCTTTATCAGGTTCCCGGCGGAATGCTTTCAAACCTTGTTTCCCAGCTTAAGCAGGCAGGCAAGAGCGAGCTTCTTGACGAGGTTCTTGCAGAGGTACCGCGTGTCAGAGAGGATGCCGGCTTCCCGCCGCTTGTAACTCCCTCTTCGCAGATCGTTGGTACACAGGCAGTTTACAACGTAATTATGGGTGAACGCTATAAGACTGTTACCAAGGAATTCAAGGGAATAGTAAGAGGCGAATACGGTAAGACCCCTGTTGAGATCAAGCCCGAATTTGTAAAGAAGATCATCGGTGACGAAAAGCAGATCACCTGCCGTAACGCCGATAACATCAAGCCCGAGCTTGATACACTTCGCGAAAAGGTCGCAAAGTGGGCTGAGCAGGACGAGGACGTGCTTTCCTACGCGCTCTTTGAGCAGGTTGCCGAAAAGTTCTTTGAATACAGAAAGAACCAGAAGTACGGCATCGACGGCACAAACTCTGACGCTGAAAACAAGATCCACACAGTATAATAAACAAAAAAATACCGAGAGTTTCTCTCGGTATTTTTTGTTTATAGCTCTTATGCCTCTTGATTTTTTTGTAATTTGTGATAAAATATAATTAAAGAAAGTAAGGGTGAAAAGAAATGACAAGAATGATTTTTGTGCGCCATGGCGAAAGCATGGGCAATATAAACGATTTGTTTTACGGACATACCGACGGTGAGCTTACCGAGCTTGGCAGACGTCAGGCACTGTGCGCGGCAAAATATCTCAAGGACGTACATATTGACGTAGCCTATGCGAGTGACCTTAAGCGGGCATTTGAAACAGGTGAGATAATTGCAAAAGAACACAAGCTTGAGCCGATCCCGGAAAAGGGATTAAGAGAAATTTTCGCCGGAGAATGGGAAAACAAGCATTTCACTACGCTTGCAGAGCTATATCCGGAAGAATACAGCGTATGGATGAAGGATATGTGGAACGCGCACCCGCTTGGCGGTGAAAGTATTAAGCAAATGACCGACCGTATCCGCGAAACTGTGTGGAAGATCGCGGAAGAAAACGACGGAAAAACGGTGCTTGTAGCATTTCATTCGACTCCTATTCGCTCACTTGTGTGCGAATGGAACGATCTTCCGTATGAAAAAATAAACGAGGTCGGATGGGTAAAGAACGCATCGGTATCTATAGTGAATTACGACGTTGAAAAGCATACTACAGCACCCGAGGTAATAGGATACGCAGATTTTCTCGGCGATCTTGCGAAAGAGGTATCGTCGAAGGTATAATTTTCGGGATACAAAGCAAACCTGTTTCCCGATATTGTGGAGGTTATATTGAACACATATATAGTTGGCGGTATGAGCTGTGCCGCCTGCAGTGCAAGAGTTGAAAAGGCTGTACGCTCACTTGAAGGTGTAAGCGACTGTACGGTAAATCTGCTTACAAATTCGATGACAGTAGAGGGCAGCTTTACAGATGATGAGATCATTGGTGCGGTAGTGGCGGCAGGATATACTGCACAGGCGCAAAGCAGCGCAAAGAGTGCTGATAAGCCTGAAGACCGCATTGAGGACACACAAACACCGCGGCTTAAGCGCAGGCTCGTGTCCTCGCTTGTCTTTTTGCTTGTTCTGATGTATATTTCAATGGGGCATATGATGTGGGGCTTTCCGTTGCCCGATGCTCTTGCAGATAACCATATCGGACTTGCATTGATACAGATGCTTCTCACTATTGCGGTCATGGTGATAAACGGAAGGTTTTTCACAAGCGGCTTTAAGGCATTGTGGCACCGTGCGCCCAATATGGATTCGCTCGTTGCGCTTGGCTCGTCTGCGGCGTTCATTTACAGCACGTGTGTGCTGTTTATTATGACAGATGCACTGTCGCGCGGCGATCACAGTACGGCAGGCGCATATATGCACGAGCTTTATTTTGAATCTGCGGCGATGATACTCGCGCTTATCACCGTGGGCAAAATGCTTGAAGCGCGCTCAAAGGGAAAGACTACGGACGCTATACGCTCGCTTATGAGTCTGTCTCCCGAATACGCAAGCGTTATAAGGGACGGAAAAGAGATAAAGCTCCTTGCAAGCGAGGTGCTTGTGGGCGATATATTCGTTGTCAGACCGGGTGAAAGCATACCTGTTGACGGAGTCATTATTGAGGGCGAAAGCTCGGTTGATGAATCTGCGCTGACAGGCGAAAGCATACCGGTGGATAAGGCTTGCGGTGATAAGGTTTCTGCGGCGACGATAAATCACTCGGGCTTTATTAAATGCAGAGCAACCGAGGTCGGAAACGATACCGCGCTTTCAAAGATAATCGAGATGGTAAAGAGCGCGTCTGCAACAAAAGCACCGATCGCAAAGCTCGCAGACAAGGTTTCTGGTATATTCGTGCCGGTGGTTATGGCTATAGCCATTCTGACGGTAATAATATGGCTTTTGCTTGGCGAGAGCATCGGCTTTGCGCTTGCACGCGGAATTTCGGTGCTTGTGATAAGCTGTCCGTGTGCGCTCGGACTTGCGACTCCGGTCGCTATAATGGTTGCAAGCGGTGTCGGCGCCAAGCATGGAGTTTTATTCAAGAGCGCAGAGGCACTTGAAATATGCGGTAGGGTAAAGGCTGTTGCGCTTGACAAAACAGGTACGATAACAAGCGGAAATCCGCGTGTTACCGATATAATACCTGCCCATGGCACAGACGAGGTCGAATTGCTTTCGCTTGCATATACACTTGAAAACAAAAGTGAGCATCCGCTTGCGCGCGCGGTCAATATTTACTGTGAGCAAAGAGGCGTTAAAGCTTATGAGCTTGATTTGTTCAGGGCACTTTCCGGGCGCGGTATTGTCGGAAAAACAGGGGATACCGAGCTTTACGGAGGAAACCTTGCACTTATCGGTGAGCACTTGTCGCTTGATGATGATACTAAAAAGTTGATCGACACGCTTTCAAACGAGGGAAAGACTCCGCTTCTGTTTGCAAAGGATAATAAATATCTTGGATTGATCGCGGTCGCTGACACGATAAAGGACGACAGCAGAGAAGCGATAAGTGAGCTTCACAGACTTGGAATAAAAACCGTAATGCTTACGGGTGACAACAAAAATACCGCCGAGGCTGTTGCGAAGGATGCAGGAATCGACCTTGTTTTTGCAGGGCTGATGCCCGAAGAAAAGCTTGCTGCTATAGAAAAGCTAAAAAGTGAGTCGCGCGTTGCAATGGTCGGTGACGGAATCAACGACGCGCCCGCGCTGACAAGCGCAGACACGGGAATTGCGATTGGCGCAGGCACCGACGTAGCGATAGACGCGGCAGACGTTGTGCTTATGAAAAGCAGTCTTTGCGATGCCTGCACGGCGATAAAGTTAAGCCGCGCTGCGCTTAAGAATATACGTGAAAATCTGTTCTGGGCGTTTATTTATAACGTTATCGGAATACCTGTCGCGGCAGGAGTGCTGATACCCTTTGGAATAAGGCTTGATCCGATGATCGCTGCGGCGGCAATGAGTCTTTCAAGCTTTTGCGTGGTATCAAATTCATTAAGGCTTAATATGTTCAAGCCTGCTAAAAAAGAAAAAGAGAAAAAGGTGAAAAAGATGGAAAAGATTTTCAAGGTCGAAGGTATGATGTGTACTCATTGCTCGGGCAGAGTAAAAAAGGTGCTTGAAGCATTGGACGGTGTTACGCTTGCAGACGTAAGCCACGAAACCGGGCTTGCGAAAATAAGTCTTGAAAAAGAGCTTGATGACGGTGTAATTATAACAGCCATCGAAAACGAGGGTTATACGGTAATAAGATAAAAATATCGGTTACGGATATATCCGTAACCGATATTTTTCTATTTAAAGTCTGTTTATTCCTTTATAAATATCGGAAGCTCGTCAAGCTTTGCCGATACGTTTACAATTCTGCCGCCCTCATAGAGCTTGCCGGTCGTTCTTTCACGCCATGTTCCGTGTGGAAGCGTGACATCGCGATCAAGCTTTCCTTTTTCAAGAACGGGTGCTACGAGGATATCATCGCCGAGCATAAATTCGTCGGTTATATGTTCAAGGCCTTCGTGCGGGAATACATATTCAAGATATCTTACGATCGGCTCGCCGCTGTTAGCCGCTTCCTTTGCAAGCTTGCTTATAACAGGCACGAACTCGTCGCGGATCTTAAGAAGTGTTTTGACATAGTCGTAGTGAGTATTATCAAGCACTCTCCAGGGTGCGGTTGAAAACTGTATCATCGGCATAAGCATTGAGGTTGCGGCGTAGCGAACGAAAAGCTCAGGCTCAAACTGCTTTGAGCCGGGCAAAAAGTCAAGATACTGACCGCCGCCGACCATATCGGGGCAACCGTATGCGTAACCGAGAATTCCCTGAGCGAGCATATTCGGTACGAGCTGGTTTATACCTGTGCCGGTCCAACGGTGGCCCTTGTCCTGCAGACGCTGAACAAGCGGAAGACCTGCGCATTTATAGCAGGCACGGTATTCGTTGTATGCGTATCTGAGACCGAATTTAGCCCAAAGCTCGCATTGCTCGTTCGGAGTTACGTTTCCGTAGTTTTTGTCTGTGTCAAGATAGAATCTTGCATCACCCGCATCAAGCTTGAAGCCGTCCACACCGTAGGTTTCGGTAAGAAAATCACACTGCTTGGTAAGCCATTCGTGGTCAAAGGGGTTTGAAAGGTCAAGTACTGCCGAGTAACCGTTCCACCAGCGGACGAGTCGCGGATTGTCATCCTTGTCACGCACAAGCGCGCCGTTGTCGCGAAGATATCTGAATTCCTCTGAGTCAAGGCTGACAAACGGGCATATCCAAAGCATCACCTTAAAGCCCCATTCGTGGAGAGCGTCGATAAGCTTTTTGGGTTCGGGGAATTTCTTGCGGTCAAAATCCCATCTGCCGTAGTAGTTGCTCCACATATCGTCGATCATAACGACTCCCGTGGGCATATCGTTGTCGTGGATAGTTTTGCAATAGCTGTAGATGCCGTTCTGATTCTGATTGTAGATGAACTCGATCCAGGTATTGTACTGAGGCTTTTCGAAAAATTCGATGGGGGGGAGTACTCCGTTTGAGGGAAAGTGTGCCTTTGCGGCAGCCTTAAACGCGCCGCGCAGGTTTTCAAAGCCTTCATAAAGCTTTGCGGGAGCAAGAGCGGAGGTGATTTCGATAACGCCGTTTTCAAAAGTGGTATTGAAGCCATCATCGCCCCATACGTAGCGGCCCATGTTTGAAATAAGAAGCGGTGAATACTGGTTGGGGGTATTTACCGGCTGCATATTGAATGTGTAGACAGAATCCTTGTCAAAGGGCATTTTGTTGCCCTCGTCAGAGGCAAGACCGTACCACACTTCATTTTCAAGAATATTGATTTTAAGTGACATAGTGTTCTCCCTTGATTTGCGATATAACCATATATTTACAATATGAAATCATTATACATCAAAGTTTGTGTATTGTCAATGATTTACTTGAATTTTAACTTTCGCTATGTTATAATTTGAGTGGATGAAATTTTATGCTTTGAGGTAAATTTATGAAAAAACAAATGTTTTTTGATGATAGCAAATTGTTTGGAAGAGATAATGTTGTAAGAAAATACGGCAAGCCGAGTGTGGTTGCGGAATATAACGATGGTATCAGCAGTAACGATTACGCTTCAGGCTTTGTGTTTTTGCTTGACAGCGGTAAGTACCGTATGCTATACTTTGCACATGGAGCTGATTTCGAAGGCAGAAGACTGTTTTGCGCAATAAGCGACGATGGAATAAATTTTGTTCCTGAAAAATTATTTGATTTAACATCATATCCGGATAAAAAATATGAGCATGAGATCATGAGGCTGGCAGGCGAGGTTGCGTGCATATTTGAGGACAAGTATGCACAAGATCCGTCCGAGCGTTACAAAATGCTGTTTGCAGATTGTTCTGGGTTGAAAGACCTTTATGTAAAAGATACTATATATACTTCCTCTGATCTTATAAATTGGACATTAAAGGACGGATCACTATGGGGTGACGGCGCCGAGCCCCTGGCAAGTGTATTTTATAATAAGCATAAAAAGGTGTATACGATTGTAGAGCGTCCGTTCTGGGGACGCAGATGCGCCGGATACAAGGAAACCGCGAATTGGACTGATTTTACCGAATTCAGATATTGTATGGACGTAGATTCCTCTGATGACAGACTTGATGAGATCTACGGTATGATTGCCTTTGAATATGACGGAATGTATATCGGAATTCCGCATTTTTACAGGCATCTTAACAGCGAATTCAACGCCAAGTACAAAAACGGCATCATTGATACTCAGCTTGCATATTCCTACGACGGCAGATATTGGTGCCGAAGCTTAAGGGAACCGTTTATAAGCGGAGTAGAGGGCAGTAATGAAGCAGATACAAAATATAATCTTGTATGGGTTATGAGTATGCTTGAAAACCGTGACGGAAGCATAAATTTCTATGCATCTGCATCCGAGCTTGAGCACGGACCTGCTTTCCGTAATCCCGGAACGGGTAAAATGTTTGTCTACAATATGAGAAAAGATGGATTTATATCTCTTTGCACAGAAAATGCACACGAGGATGCATCTGTCATAACCCGTGAAAAGATATGGCATGGCGGTGAGATCCATTTTAATCTGAAGGCTAAAAAAGCTACTGTGGCAATATATATATCTGATGAAAGCGAGCTTGTTGCCGGCAACGTGCTTGGTATAGCAAAGCCTGTAGAGGGATACTCTCACGAGGATTGCATACCCTTTGAAGGTGACTCAACAGATTGGGTGCCCGAATATAAAACCGGCAAAAGAGTTGATGAGCTGAAAGGAAAAACGCTTGTTTTTGAATTGAGATTTTCTGACGGTGAGGTGTTCTCGCTTTCGGGAGATTACACAGATGTATTCAATACACAGGCGGCAAAATACAGGAGGTACGGGGTTTTGCCCGAATGATACTTATATGAAATTATTAGATAAAAACAGCTTGGCAGAGAATATTGAACAGATTGCAAGATATGATCTTGATAACCACAATTTGTTCGGCTCGTCCTATTTCGTATATCAGAACGGTGAGACGGTGTTCAAGAAGCATTTCGGATACGTATGTGAAGATACAAGCGAGAAAACAGACGATAATACGATATACCGACTTGCATCGATGACTAAGCCGATAACTTCGGTTGCAATAATGATACTTGTTGAAAGAAACATACTTTCATTAAGTGACCCTGTGAGTAAATATTTGCCCGAATTCAAGGGTATACATATCATGAGTGCTGATGGTATCGATCTTGGAAAGACTAAAGTTGAGCCGACTGTCAAGCATTGTCTGACTCATACATCGGGAATTGGGGGAGGAAAGGCGATAAGTCTTACAGAGAGCGAGAAAAAAAGCACAGACGAAATGTTAAAAAGATTTGTTTCCCAAGGACTTGGGTATGAGCCTTTTACAAAGCAAGCTTACAATGGTTATGCGGCGTTTCAGGTGCTTGCTGCCATTGTGAAGAAGGTCACGGGACAAGGATATGAAGAATTCTTGAAAAAAGAGATCTTTATTCCGTGTAATATGACCGATACTACATTTTCGCCGTCAGAAGAGCAGATGGCGCGGCTTATGACTATGCACAACAAGATCGATGAAAGAAACGCTGTCGGCGTAACCTATCCGGGCTGTATTTTTGAGCAGATACTTTGTGAACAGGAGCTTGCCGGAGCAGGCTTGGTTTCGACCTTGGAGAATTACGCAAGCTTTGCGAAGATGCTTTTGAATAAGGGTGAGATAAACGGTCATAGGATTTTATCCGAGCAAGCAATAAGAGAGATTTCAACGCCTCACGTGCCGAAAGAAATAATGCCCGGAAACGAACGTTGGGGTTTAGGAGTGAGGGTGATCGCGGATGAAGCGTATCTATCATTACCTGTCGGAAGCTTTGGCTGGAGCGGAGCATATGGCTCTCACTTCTGGATAGATCCGGAAAATAAAATTTGTGCCGTGTTTATGAAAAATTCAAGAGTTGACGGAGGCTCAGGAAATGCATCGGCACGTCGGTTTGAAAAGGCAGTATCTGACGCATTGATATAAACAAAGCCTTCCCATTGAGGAAAAGTATAACAAAAGCAAAGGAGGTAAAGACGTGAAAATAATTGAACTTTACGGCGATGAGCCGATTGAAAACGTACTTGGCGGGCTTTGTCTGCCCGCAAGCGAAATCGTGTATATCTCTACTCAAAAGCGAGAAGTCTTTGAACGTCTTTGCCTTGAACCTATAAAATCCTACTACCGCAAAAAAGGAGTAAGCATACCGAAAATATCATACGTTCAGGTCATAAAAAACGATATAAACGATGCGCTTATCAAGCTTGAAACAATTGCCGCAGACGGAGAAGAGCTTGCCATTGACATAATCGGCGGTGACGATACTATGCTGTGCGCCGCCGGCATTTTCTACGAAAGAAACGACAACGTCACGTTATACAGGATAGATCCCGTAAGCGGCTACACACGCGTAAAAAGCAAGAACGGCAGAAGCAGTGCTTTTATTCCGCGCAAGCTTGATTTAACTGCAACGGTCGAAGAAAACATCATTCTCCATTCGGGGCGAGTTTTGCCGTACAGCGGCTCGGGTGCTTTCGTTTATGACGAGGAATTTATTT
Source organism: Clostridia bacterium (assembly GCA_017411885.1). The sequence continues at coordinate 732 of JAFQPF010000089.1, read as the reverse complement.
CTGACATCGACAAAATGTGGCGTCTTTGCGCGAACGGTCCGCGCGGATACGTTCACAAGCGTTCAGCTCCGCAGACCTGGAACAGCTTTGTGCTAAAGGCGGCAGGTATAGAAAAATTATCAAAAAGCAAGCAGATCGAGCTTTTATCAAGCAAATACAAGGTAAGAACCTATCTTGAAGAACTCAAACGGCTTGGTATGGTGAGCTACAGGCGTAATCCCGACGGTTCGCTTTCGGGCTTTAAGTACAAAAACGCTCAGGTGCGGGAGTGTATACTAAAGGCAGGAAATTTACTTGAACAAAAGGTGTATCTTACTTGTGCAAAATATCTCGGGCACGGCGTTTGCGATGTGAAAACAGGCGTCGGCATATCGTGGAACACGGATGCGCAGGGGAAAACAACTACCGAAAACGAGATAGACGTGCTTGTCATGCGCTCGCATTCTCCGGTATTCATTTCCTGCAAAAACGGTAAATTTGAGTCCGAGGAGCTTTACAAGCTTTCCTCTGTAGCACAGAGATTCGGCGGAAGATACTCCAAAAAGCTGCTTGTTGCAACAGACCTTGCTCACACGGCAGACGCGCAGACTGTAGCGCATCTCAGGGCAAGGGCAGAGGAGATGGGGATAGTAATTATCGAAAACGTCCAGCGTATGACCGATAACGAGCTTGACAAAGCATTAAGAAGAGCGATATTCAATTAAAAAAGCTTTCGCCGCGGCGAAAGCTTTT
>JAFQPF010000088.1 GCA_017411885.1 Clostridia bacterium | reverse complement strand
ATGATAAAGGATATGGATGCGTACAACAACTACGTTCTTTACGGCGGTTACGGCTGGAGCCATCAGCGTCCCAACAAGGACGGAAACTTCTTCTACGGCGGATATGCGGGAGCGACTACTGTATTTGACAACGTTACGTATCACGATAATATCTTCTTCAAGGCAACGCACCTTGCCGTAAAAGCCCGTTACTCCAAAAAGGGATACGGGTACGATTTCACAAACAACGTTTTCGTTATGGCAGAGGGACAGCAGATGGTCGCAACCGGAACAAATCTTAATGATTGCTCCGGACAGGTCATGAGATACAAATATAATGAAAGAGACTTAAAAACACTCGTTTACTATGGATTTTTCACCGACAGCACATTCTATCATTACGATATTGAAAACGCGGCGATCCCGATGCCCGAAAACGATTATCCTTACACCGAGGGCTTTGAGTACGTGACTATACCAAAGGATATCACGCCCGGTGATTATGAGATCATAACAGCCGAGCAGCTGCTTGAATGGGCATCTTCCTCGCAATTTAACAATATGCCTTATTCCAAGGAGATTATAGTCGACGAAAACGGTGTCAATTATTTCAGGCTCAATTCAAAGGAAGGGACCTATAGAGACGGAGAATGTGCCTACACGTTACCACTAAGCTCGCTTGAGCAAAATATTGAAGTTAAAAAATTTCCCTTCATTAAAATAGGTTATAAAACGAATATCCAGAGCGACAATGTCTCGATCTTCAATTATTACACCCAATACAATTCAACGGCAAAGCGTCTCTGGGGTCCCACCATATACCGCAATTCAAATGAAGAACCGCAAAGCACAATAATCAAGATAAAGGGCTCAACCAGCGGCGGAGAAAGTCTTTCAAGCTTTGACTGGAATAATATCAACGACGGTGCCGTATACGAAAAGCTTCATATCAAGCCCTGGGGAGCGCAGACAATAACCGTTCCTGCAAACGAGTATTACGATATCTCATATATCGCTTTCTTTGAAAATATGAATGACGCTATGTTCTTTGAATATCCTGAACGAATCACCATCTGCGGAGATGTCAACGACGATAAAAGCGTAGATATTGCAGACGAGATACTCCTTGCGCGCTACAATTCAAGTATCCCCGGTTATCTGCACCTTTCCAATATCCGCGCAGGCGACCTTAATGCGGACTACCTCGTTTCGGTCATTGACTCGGTCATCCTTGCGCGACACATCGCAAACTGGTCCGACTATAAAGCTCTTCCTTATAAGACAGAAGATTAAACATACCGAAAGGAACAAAAACAAATGAAAAAGCGCATGCTTTTCCCTGCGCAGGCGATCGTTTTAATATTGGTCGCACTACTTCTCTCTTGTACCGTTCTCGCAGATCAGACCGACACAGCCCCCGAGGGCTTTACCGGAATTTACGATGCAGACGGGCTGTTAAGCATATTACCGGACGGCAAGTATATTCTGCTTAACGATATTGATATGTCAGGCACATTCTTCACCCCCATAGGAACAGCCTCAGCTCCCTTTACAGGTGTGTTCGACGGAAACGGACACACGATAAGCGGGCTTGAAATATCATCAAACGCACCCTACAGCGCGATGTTCGCATATGCTGACGGCGCAGAGATAAGAAACTTAACACTTGATGGCGCAAGCATTGTGATAAGCGCATCGACCAAGGTAGTTTACGCCGCCGAGATATGCGCAAGCGCGGCAAACGCCACGGTTATTTCAAGCTGCAGTGTCACCGGAACAGTAGACGTAACGGCAAATGCCGACGTGTATGCGGCAGGTATATGCGCGTATTCAAACGGAGCTCAGATAAAGGCCTGCTCATCAGATACCGATATAAACGTAAGCACCTCGGGAGCCATTTGCTCTGTCGGCGGTATCGCAGGATACCTGTTTGCCGACTCTTCGGTAAGTGACTGTGAAAATTACGGCGCACTTTCGGGCATATCCTCGGATGAAAGCTATATCGGCGGTATTACCGGTATATCAAAGCGCGATCTGAACAACACGTCAAAGGCAAAGCCGAGTGTTTCAAAATCGTTTAACCACGCAGAGATAAGCATTTCCACCAAAAAGAATATTTCGGTAAGCTGTGCCGGTATAGCAGCCAAGGCAGAGCATCTCGTTATCAGCGGATGTAAGAATACAGGAGACATCACTGTAAGCTGTCCGATCGGCGCGACAGCCGCCGGCATATCCGGATACCAGTCGAGAAACAGCATAAGCGAATCTGCTAACCTCGGTAGTATAGCGGCAACAAGCACAGGTGCCGATGCTTATGCAGGCGGTATTATAGGAGAAGCAAATGTAGCAACCGTAAGAAATTCATACAATCAGGGCTCTGTTTTCGCAAGCGGAAAGCAAAGCACGAACTCGGGCGGTATTATCGGCTACGGAACTCAGGGCAATAAGACTGAATACTGCTACAATTCAGGTACAAACAACTCAGAAGCCGGTACCAGCGTGGGCACACTTATAGGTGCTGCCTCATATAATGATACGCGCAATGGCTTATTCACGCTTGAAAGCGATACTCTTCCGGCAATAGGAAACCGCACAGATACAAATGCGATCACTATTCTTACAGCTTCGGAAATGAAAGACGCCGGAAGCTTTGAAGGCTTTGATTTTGACACGGTATGGTATATGCCGACCGAGGGTGAAAACGGTTACCCCGAGCTTATTGCCTTTAAGCCGGCAGAGCCCGATCCGATCATTTACGGCGACGTCGACGGTAACAGTACTGTAGATTCGAACGACAGCGTAGTTTTAGCACGTTTCCTTGCAAAGTGGACGGGATATTCCGAGATTAACCAAGAAAACTCCGACCTCAATTCGGATAATGTCATAGACTCGTCTGACAGTGTAGTTTTAGCTCGCCATCTCGCTAAGTGGTCAGGCTATGAAGCTCTTCCCATTGAATAACCAACAAAAAAAACAGCCGATTTTAGCGGCTGTTTTTTTTGTTTTCTTTCTCACAATATCAAGATTACTTATACGAAATATATTCAAAACATATATTATGAAAATCTAATGTAAATTTAATGATTTGGGTATTTGCTTATGCAAATGCGTATGTTATAATATAGGTAACTATTTTTACAGAAGGTGAAATTATGAAAAAATTACTATGTGTACTGCTGGCAATTTTAATCGCATTCTCATCATTACCGTTAATCACCGCATCCGATAACAACATCGTACATATTGAGCTTATGCCATATGAAACAGTTGTGTCGTATATGAGTGTCATTGACTTCGGATATACGGTTGAAGGAGCGGAAAGTGACCCTTATATCCATCTGACAAGCAAGCCGGGTAGCTATAATAACAACGATTATTACCTTAGCTTCAAGGCTTCGTCTCTCGGCATAAATATGCTTGATTATCCAATAATCAAGCTCGGTTATCGCACAGATTCCCCGTACGGCATGTTAAATGCAAGTATTAAATCAGATGCCGGAGAAAATTATCCGAATCCCCATACTGCCCATATAACTGATGGCCAATGGCACGATATCGTGCTTGATATGAACACCTTCAACTCTCAGGCAGATACATTCCCGACATATGAGCAAGGAACTTCGATCAATCTGATTTTCAAGCCTCTCGGTTCGGGAAATAAAACTCTCACAAAAGAGTATTATTATGACTTAAAGTATATCGCTTTTTTCAAGACAAAGGCCGAGGCTGATGCTTACACCTACAGCTACAACCAAAATGAAGACAGCGGTGTAGGAAAGCTTGTAAAATATGCGCCTCTTACTGCTTCGGTTGAAAACGCAATCGTTTCGGGTGCCGATGATCTTATAGAGGAAATCCTGAATACTCCAAACAACTCATATACACCCACGGGAAATGGTAATACCTACTATGTTTCGGAAGAGCTTGGTAAAAGCTACAACAGCGGAACAAGTGAAAGTTCTCCCATAACAATGGAAAGGTTAAAATCCCTCTTAAGCGAATCTGCTATTCCTGAGGGCTCGGTAATTTTGTTCAGACGAGGCGAAATTTTCAGAGCAAACGGTACAATAAAGCTGACTGCATCCGGTCTCACTCTATCCTCGTACGGCGAAGGTGAAAAGCCGAGAATATATAATTCTATAGCCGGCGAAGGCAAGAGCAACTGGGTACGCACCTCTGATATGCACGTATGGAAATACATCGGCCGAACCTTCACTAAAAATCAGGATGTAGGAAATATAGTATTCAACAATGGCGAAGGTTGGGGTATCAAGGTTTCAAAGAAGAACAAAACCGAAAATATCCGCGTTGATATAGGTCTGGTATACAACGGATACGAATCCTTTATGTCGGGAGGAGATCCTGCTGATGCTACCGGAAACAGCTTCAGCCCATACAGACACTCCACTCCGTTCATAGACCAGAGAGATCTTTCAAACAATCTCGAATTCTATCACAACTGGGACGACAACACCCTCTACTTATACTATGATAAGGGAAATCCCGGTAAATTATTTGATTCTATTGAGATTGCTGCATTTAGTAACCTTTTATATGTAGGCTCCGGTCAGTCAAAGAACGTAACTATTGATAATATTGCTTTTGCCCATAGCGCAAGCCATGGCATCGGCGCACAGTACGCTAAAAACTTTACAGTAAAGAACTGTACCTTCGCCTGGATTGGCGGAGCTCTCCAATTCCCCGACAATTACGAAACCGGCGATTCCGGCAAGACACGTCTGGGAAATGCAGTTGAAAACTGGGGCTCATGTAGCGACTATACTATCGATCACTGCTACGCAACACAGATATACGACTGTTGCTTTACCACGCAATTCAGCATCGGATATAGTGACAGCATTACCAGTTCAAACTCAAATATAGCAATGAGCAACATCACCTTCACAAACACGGTAAGCACGTACAGCAACAGCGGTCCCGAGGTATGGCTTACAAATATGTCCCAAAATGCTACCTCCGACAACTGCAACTGGTCGATAAAAAATCTTGAGGCTACCAACAATTACGTGCTCTACGGCGGATACGGCTGGGGACATCAGCGTTATAACAAGGACAGTAACTTCTTCTACGGAGCGGTACAAAACGATCTCGTCACCGTATACGAAAATTGTAATTATTACGGCAACTATTTCTTCAAGGCAAGGCATACAGGAATAAAGGCTCGCTATGCAAAAGAAGCTGGACGTCAAAACAGCGGATACGATTTCCGAGACAACACCTTTGTTATGGCAGAGGGACTGACTATTCTTCAAACCGGTAACAACCTGACAGACTGTTCGGGTTCTAATACCCACTACAAATATGATCAGGCGACAATCACCACTCTTGTTGCAAATGATTTCTTCCCGGAATGTGATTTTTACTACTACGATATTGCCGACGCCGGACTTCCAACCCCTGAAAAGGAGTACCCGTACGACCCGAATTACGACAGTACAGTAATCGTAAGCGAGATGCTCGCGGCTGAGGAGTTGTTAAAATACGCAGACAAGATATCCTTTACCGGACTTGGATATTCCGATACGTTTATTACAGATGAAGACGACGTTAATTACTTCAGAATAAACGCTGTTCCGGGCAACTATTCTGATAACGGATGCTTACTCAGAATCCCGCTTGAAGCGCTCGAATATAAAGTCAACGTGAAGTCCAATCCCTATATAAAGATAGCTTACAGAACAAACATTTCAAATACAAACGCACCGGCACTTGATTATGTCGCTCAGTATCCTATAAAAAGCTTCTTTTCAACAACCAACTACGATGCAACTATAACAGGGCCTACTCTTGCAAAGGTAAATGATGGAAGCCGTCAAAATGCTGTTATCAACATTGCAAGCACGTCTGCCGGCGGAACATATACGTCAACAAGCTGGAGCGGCAGTACAAGCATAAAGACCATTTCGGACTTTAACTTCAGTACTATAACCGACACTTCAAACTATAAGGAATTGATACTTAAGCCTTGGGGGGCAGGAGAAGTAAGCCCACTTGACGGAGAATATTTCGACATCGTTTACATCGCTTTCTTCCCTGATGCGGAATCAGCAGAAAAGTTTGAATACCCGATAATGGATAACACCGTTTTCGGTGACGTAAACGGTGATGAAATTGTCGATTCAAACGACAGCGTAGTATTGGCACGCTTCCTTGCAAAATGGACGGGATATACCGAGATAAACGAAGATAATTCAAATCTCAACCAGGACACAGTTGTAGACTCCTCCGACAGTGTAATTTTAGCCCGTTATCTTGCTAAATGGAGCGGATATGAGGTTCTGCCGATCGGCTAAAATTTGATACAACAAAACGCCTGTCGTTATGACAGGCGTTTTCTCTTCTCTTTGCCCTCTACTTGAAAAGTAAAGGCTTTAATTTTGCTGTTTCTTTAATAATTTTTCTGTTACTTCTTTTTCGCTGATTCCAATTTTCTCACAATACTCTTCAAAGCTTTTTTCTAAAGGTCCGCAAAGAAGTATTTTATCAACTCCGAGCTGGTCAGACATCTCATCAAATATTAACGTCCTTAATTTTTGCTCTACTTCCTTATCGCTATATCCGGCACAATAAAGTTCTCTTACATACTCCATAATAAGCGTAGCCTTTTCTCCCATTGTTTTTCTCCTATTTCTTTTATTTTATACTTATTATACGTTATCACTAGCATTTTGTCAAGTTGAAATGTTTAGTTATAAACTTTTAGCCATATTCATAAGTTGGGTTTAAAACATTATAATAAATGTTGATAACTTGTCTATGAAAGGTGTAACTATGAGCAATACTACCGAGCTTAACAAAGAAATTGGAGCAAGAATAAAGGAATTAAGGCTAAAAAAGAACATAACTCAAGACACATTATCAGAGTTAGTCAACGTCTGCAGTGCTCAACAAGTCAGCAATATTGAACGCGGAATCAACGGTATTTCTGTTTTAAAACTAAAAGAAATTTGTATCGCTTTGGATGCAAACGCCCATTATATATTGTTTGGAAATACTCCGGAAACAATTGACCAAACCCTAAAAAAATGTACTGAGCAGATGAATGAACTTCAACGTCAACACGTCATTGACTATATCATATCATATGCAAAATCCTGCGGAATTGATGTTGACGAATAACCGTAAAGACAAAAAAATCGCAGACCGTGCGGTCTGCGATTTTTGTTTTGCTTATCAGCCGTTAACGAGCTTAGCAACCTCTGCTGCGAGGTCGTCTTCTCTCTTTTCAAGACCTTCGCCCTTTTCATACTTGATGTAGGACTTGATCTTGATGTCGCCGCCGAATTCCTTTGCGGTCTTTGCTACGTACTGAGCAACTGTCATATCGTCGTCCTTAACGTAGCCCTGCTCTGTAAGGCAGTTCTTTTCATAGAACTTACCGATCTTACCCTGTACCATCTTTTCGATGATGTTTTCAGGCTTGCTTGCATTCTTGGGATCGTTCTTGATCTGTGCGATAAGAACCTGCTTTTCTTCTTCGAGATCAGCTGCGGGAACCGATTCCTTATCAAGGTAAAGAACAGGCATAGCCGCGCACTGAAGTGCGATGTTCTTTGCAAATTCTGCAAAGCCTGCGTTATTCTTTGCTGCATCATCTGCTTCAAAGTTGATGATGATACCTGTCTGACCGTTACCGTGGATATAGGTGCTGAGTGTACCGTCTACGATATCGAAGCGGCGGATATTCATATTTTCACCGATGGTGAAGATCATATCCTTAAGCTTTGCTTCAACGGTCATATCATCGCTGTACTGCTTAGCGAGAAGCTCTGCAACGCTTGCAGGGCGGTCTGCGATGATCGTCTTGAGAATATTCTTAACGAATTCCTTGAAGGAATCGTTCTTTGCAACGAAGTCTGTTTCCGAGTTAACCTCGATGATCGCTGCTGTATCGCCTTCAACGAGGATATCTACAACACCCTCTGCTGCGATTCTGTCTGCCTTCTTAGCGGCAACAGCAAGACCCTTTTCTCTGAGAACCTTTACAGCCTCATCGAAATTGCCCTCTGCTTCAACGAGATCCTTTTTACATTCCATCATACTGCAGCCGGTCTTCTTTCTGAGCTCGGCAACGTCCTTAGCGGAAATCTGTACTGCCATTGTATTTACTTCCTTTCGTATATTCGATTATATTGCAAAATTATGCGTTAGCTTCTGCGTCCTCAGCCTCTTCAGCCTCGGTCTTGTCTGCTTCGTCAGCGGCACCGATCTGTTCGCCCTGTCTGCCTTCGATAACTGCATCTGCAAGCACGCCTGCGATGAGCTTGATAGCACGGATAGCGTCGTCGTTACCGGGGATGATGTAATCAGCATCATCAGGGTCGCAGTTTGTATCAACGATAGCTACTACCGGGATACCGAGCTTCTTAGCTTCGAGAACTGCGTTTCTTTCCTTGCGGGGGTCAACGATGAATACAGCGTCGGGAAGCTTATCCATTTCCTTGATACCGCCGTAGTTCTTTTCGAGGTCGTTCATTTCCTTAACGAGAGCTGCAACCTCCTTCTTGGGGAGAAGGTCGAACGTGCCGTCTGCCTGCATCTTTTCGAGGCTCTTGAGACGAGCGATGCTCTTCTTGATGGTCTTGAAGTTTGTGAGCATACCGCCGGGCCATCTCTCGCTTACGAAGTACATATCGCACTTTTCAGCTTCTTCCTTGATGGTTTCTGCGGCCTGCTTCTTCGTACCAACGAAGAGGATGGTACCCTTAGCGCTTGCGAGCTCGCGAACGAACATGTAAGCTTCCTCGAACTTCTTAACAGTCTTCTGAAGGTCGATGATGTAGATACCGTTTCTTTCTGTGAAGATGTACTCAGCCATTTTGGGGTTCCATCTTCTTGTGTGATGTCCGAAATGGACGCCTGCTT
>JAFQPF010000087.1 GCA_017411885.1 Clostridia bacterium | reverse complement strand
TTATCACAAGCGTTGCCGTAAGACCGAGAATTTCTCCAAGCAGAATATACGCGGATTTTATCACCGACGCGAAAAAGTATATAAACTTAACCGGCAAAGAATGCCCTGCCGTACCCTTTCCTGCGTATATTCCCGAATACAGGTCAATGAAGCGTGCTCAGCTTGATTTTTATTTCTATTTCAGGGGCTGTGTAAGAAAAGGCGAGAGGATAGAGTCACCTCTCAGCTATATATTGCTTTTCCTTTTTGAAATAATAAATCTGCCGGATATGATAAAGCCGGAGGACGGAGCACTTTATATGTGCCGTATACTTGATTTTTACGGTGAAGTCTACCCGAGGCTTGTTTCGTATATAAGCGAATGGCTTTGCGATTATGCCCTTATCCATAAGCTTTCCTTGCCCAAAGAGGCTATACCTATGAAAGGTTTGCTTCTCAAAGCTTCAAGCTTTCCCGAGTTTTATCTTGATCCGGCATACACAGACCGCTTTTCGCTTGTATGCCGGGCGGCGCACTATACGCCGGACATTGAAAACAGATATCCCGAAACTGTCGCGCTTATACGCGAGCATCTTGTGCGTGCGATAGACACACTTTCGCAAAAGAAAAGAGGCTGTGATTTTTCGCTTGACGAGGTTCTTGCAACGACTACGGGAGCGCGCACCGCTTACAGAAGTGCGTTGTGCGCGTACACGAGCAACGCGCTGATAAGCTACACCTACAAAAGCCTTTCGGGGAACACTATGTCAGCTAAAAGGCTTTGTGAGATATGTAAATACTCCGAAAACAGAGTGCGCGCGCATCTCGGTATCCGCGCAAGACTCAAATGTCCGATGCTTTCGGATGCCGACAGGGTATTGCTTGACGATTATTTTGACGATCATCTTCCCATAGAAAGAAAAAAATATATCCGTAAGGCGCCTGTTACCTATATGGGTGAAAATGAACATCTTTATGAGCCTGAAAGCGTCGGTATCTCCTTTGATGCGGCGCGTGATATCGAAAAGGATTCGTGGAAGGCGGCAGAAATGCTTGAAGCGGCGTTTGAAGAGTACGTAACCGAGCCTGAGGTGACAGAGCCGGCAGATAATGAGCTCACGGCACTTAATGAAACCGAGCGCGAGCTTTTGCGTTTTGTGCTTGGAAACGACACACTCTCGCTTAAGAGTATGCTTAAGCAAAAGGGGCTTATAGCGGATGCGGTCGTTGAAAGCATAAATACTTATGCCTTTGATAAAATCGGTGACAGCGTTATCGAAGGCTTTGACGGAGATTACACGGTAGTAGAGGATTATATAACGGAGGTCAGAAAATGGATAGAGGAGTAAATGCACCAAAGGTGCCGAAAAGAGTGCTTTCTTCACTTATCGCATCGGTGTCCGCAGGTGTAGTGCCAAGGCTCGGCGCGCCGTATATCGCGATAGGACGAAACGATGAGATAGACGCGCTTTTGTCAGATCTTAAGGGCATAAGCGAGGGAATGTCCTCAATGCGCTTTATTATAGGTAAATACGGAAGCGGAAAAAGCTTTCTCATGCAGCTTGTCCGCGGCTATGCAATAGAGCGCGGCTTTGTCTGCGCGGATGCTGATCTTTCGCCCGAAAGACGCATTTGCGGTGGAAAGGGAACAGGTGTTGCTACCTACCGCGAGCTTATAAGAAATATGTCCTCAAAATCCGCGCCTGCGGGCGGAGCTATGTCGCAGATCGTGGCAAAGTGGCTTTCGGATATAAAAATGAAGACGGTGGAAAAGGGCTTTTCTCCCGAAAGCGAAGAGTTTGCCGAGGCGTTTGAAAAGGAAGTCTTTTCGACTGTAAGAAAAATGGAAGACAGAGTAGGCGGCTTTGATTTTGCAAGGGTGCTTACCGAATATTATAGGGCAGAGCTTTCGGATAACGACGAAAAAAAGAGTGCCTTGATACGATGGCTTCGCGGCGAATACTCAAACAAGAGCGAGGCGAGAGAGCAGACGGGAATAAGACTTTCGGGGATAATTGACGACGAAAGCTGGTATGACTATATAAAGCTCTGGGCAAGCTTTGTTCGTGAGATCGGATACGGCGGACTTGTTGTGTTTATAGACGAGTGCGTGAATTTGTATAAAATATCCAACCGTATTTCAAGAGAGAACAACTACGAAAAGATACTTTCAATGTTCAACGATACACTTCAGGGTAAAGCCGAGGGACTTGCTATAATACTCGGCGGCACGCCGCAGTTTTTAGAGGACACACGCAGAGGCCTTTTCAGCTATGAGGCACTTAAGAGTCGTCTTTCCGACAGTCGGTTTGACGATCTCGGATACAGAAATATGTTAAACCCGGTGATACGCCTGCGCCGTCTTTCGGATAACGAGCTGTTGGCGCTTATTGCACGCGTGAGTGTTTTGTTTGAAGAATATCACGAAAAAAAGCTTGGCCTGAGTGAAGCTGAGATGGCGGAGTTTTTATCACTCTGCCTGGCGCGCGCAGGGGCTGATGAGATGATAACTCCGCGTGAGATAATAAGGGATTATATCACCGTGCTTAATATTCTTGTTCAGAACAGTAACGCTCGCTTCGAGGATGTTGTAAAAAGCATTGCAAAAGAAAGTGTGTCTGTGGGTACACTCAAGCCTGCTCAGAGCGAGGTAAAAAGAGAATATTCACTGGAGGATATCGAATTTTAGGGGAAAGCTATGAAAGAGTATATAAAACAGCTTATTATAAAGCTTTGCGCAACGCCGAGCGTGTCGGGCTTTGAAAAGCGCGCGCTTGATAGTATTTCTGATATGATCTCGTCAGAATTTGACGAGATAAGGCGCACCGCACTCGGAAACCTGATATTTATAAAAAAATGCGGCAAAGAGAACGCGCCGCTTTTGCTTATCGATACACATCTTGACGAGATCGGTATGATGGTGACAAAGGTGTGCGAAAAGAGCTTTTTGAAGCTTGCGCCGGTCGGCGGAATAGATACGCGCATACTTTCGGGCGCGGACGTTACCGTATACGGAAAAGAGCCGGTGCGGGGAGTTATAAGCGCACGCGCGCCGCATCTTATGAGTGAGACGGAAAGAAGCAAAAATCCCGATATAGACAAGCTATATATTGATACGGGAATTGACAGCGAAAGACTAAAGGAAATTGTAGATATAGGCGCACCTGTGTGCTTTGAATACAAAACAAGTGAGCTGTTAAATAACAGGCTCGCTTCGCACGGACTTGACAATAAGGCGTGTATCGCCGCCGGAACAGTGGCTGTAAAAATGCTTGAGGGCGAAAATTTCGGCTGTGATATTGCGCTTATGCTTTCGGTACGCGAGGAGCTTGGCGGTGCTATA
>JAFQPF010000086.1 GCA_017411885.1 Clostridia bacterium | reverse complement strand
TTCGCCATAGTAAATATCTCCGAGCCCGCCTGCATCAATAAACCTTTTTGCATCAAGTCTGTCGGGCGTAAATCTCATACTCTGACAAGCACAAAGCATCAGATTTTTTGATTTTGCAAGCACAAACAACTCTTTTGCATCGCTATATGATACTGCAAGAGGTTTTTCACATATAACATGTGCGCCACAGTTAAGCGCCGCTTCGACGTATTTTTTATGGAACATATTCGGCACACACACGGATACGATATCGGGGCAGGTGTCACAGAGCAGCTTGTCGGCATTATCTGTGTAATAAGGGATATTATGCCTTTGAGCAGTATCCCTTGCCACTTCTATATTATTGTCGCATACTGCGACGAGTTCAAAATCATTGGGTAAATGTCTGTACGCAGGAATGTGTGCAAAATTTGCTATCATTCCGCAGCCTATAATTGCTACCTTCATAGTTATCTCCGTCAGTTGTAAATTCTGTCGTTATAATCAATCTTTTCCCAATCCTCAGGAGCGTTGCCGAGAAACGGCACTTCAAGCGGTTTTCCGCCGAGCATTGCCGATTCATGGGCGATAATGCCGGGAATTGAGCAAATTGCAGAGTCCCACGCGTTATTAGGCGGAAGCTTGCCTGTCATGACCGCTCTTACGAAATCATCCACAAGGAAAGCGTGTGAACCGTTGTGTCCTCCGTCGGGTATATCCCTGTGAGCAACCGGCAGGCGGCTCAAATCATGCACAGGCGAATATCCGCGATGATAGTCATAGGTAACCGGTGCAAGATTAAGGTCGATCTTATCCTTATTCTGCGTGTACTTGAATGTATTGATAAGCTCGCTGACGTACTCGACCGATGGGGTTTGTCCGAACACGCCGCCCTTTGAAAATACGTGATGCATACCCGCACACTGATAATTTGCGTGCGTTCCGATAAGGCTTGTTATGTACGACGATGGCTTTGCGGTTCCGCAACGTCTGAATTCGTTTATTCTTGCAACACCGCCGCCCGACATTTTGAAGAGCGCCGACTGATTGCTGTAAGGGTTATCCCAGTTATTATTGCCCTTGCCGTATATGCCGTCGCCGAGATCATCCTCAAAGCCCACGCAGGAGACCTCAACAGGATACTCGCCAATAGACAAAAATAACATTGACATTGAATGTGTCGAATAGTACATAGGCGGAATACCGGCTATTCTCTTCCATCCGTCTCCGCCCGAGCCGGAGAACGAATCGAACATTTCGGTAATATCGTGATAATACTGCGATTCTCCGTATACAAACCTGCCAAACTCACCGGTTTGATATCTCTCACGGCAGAATATTGCGCAGGGGAAATAGTAGCAGGTCTCACCGCTCATGTATATGAGTCTTTTTTTCTTTACCAGCTCGATTATTTCCTTTGACTGTTCAATCTCGCACGACATAGGTACTGCAGAAAAAACGTTCTTGTCTGCCTTTAATGCTTGAAGTATCATCGGTCCGTGCTGATGACGCTGAGTAAAGATTCCTATACAGTCAAGATCTGTCTCATACGCGAGCATATCCTCGTAAGACTCATACATTTTTGCCACGCCGAAATTTTGCATTATATGTTCACGGCGCTCCTTCATAAGCTCAGCACCTACCACCTTTTCAACATCGGGGTGTGTTAAAAACAAGTCAAGAAAGCTTTCAGAAAACTCTCCGAAGCCCACAATTCCGATTTTGATTCCCATAATAATTACCTCGCTTTGTATTCTTCTATATATTTTTTGAGCGAAAATCCACTGTTGCGTACACGGTATTCAAATCCGACGCAGTCGTTATAGGTCGTTGCGTCAATTGCTGTTAAAACCGCTCTGTAATCTATCTCTCCATTATCCGGCTCGCACCTGTACGGCGAGTTTGCAACGTGGAAATGTCCGATATGAGCGATATTTTTCTCTATTGTGTCTATGAGATTTCCTTCCATTCGCTGAGTATGATAAATGTCAAGCAACAGCTTGACCGACGGCGACGAAACACCCTTTACTATATCAAAGGCATCACGTGAATAAGGAAGCACGTAGGACGGTCTGTCGTAGGTATTGAGTGGTTCAAGCAAAAGCATTACACCATAAGACTCTGCTACAGGTGCTGCCGCCTTTAATACTTTATAGATATTATCAAGCGCAAGGCTGTACGGTATTTTTTCGTCAACGTCACCCGCAAGGACGATGATTTTATCGCAGCCAAGCTTTTTCATAACGGGCACAGTTTCATTAAGAGCACGAATAAAATCATCGGTACGTCCGTGTGAAAGTATTCCGCGCGAAAGGTCGTAGGATAATTTCTCATCGGTCGAATCGATATTGAACAGTGCCACATCAAGTCCGAGCTTTTCGGTACTTTTTTTAATAGCATCAATGTCCTTGTCCGTCCACTTCCAGAATTCGACGGCATCAACGCCGTCAGCCTTTGCCGCACTTATTCTGTCGGCAAAGTCATATTCCGGATACATCATATCAATACAAGCACTGAATTTCACGTATACACCCCGCATTATATTAGTTTAGTATATTATACCATCCATTTTACTGACGGTCTATTGACAAATTGACATTAAATTTGTATAATATAACACGAAAGTGAGGTGTATACAAGTGAATAGTCTTAACTTTCAAGCCCTTTTGCGCGAGGATTTTTTTATAGAACATCTGACCGCAAACAGGACAAAGGATAAGCCTGTGCGCGTGTTCAAATGCACGAAAAATATGCGCAAATGGGAGCGTTTTATGTACGTTACCAAGGGAAAAATCACTATAAACACCGACAAAGGCACGGTTTCCTGCTCCGCAGGCGAGATCATGTATCTGCCATATGACGTGGTATACACATCTGAGTGGGAAAGTGAGAGCGAAATCGGTTATATAACACTCGAGTTTGTCATCACCGAAAGAAGTGGCGAAAGATTTGCACTTTCCGACTCGGTACAGACTATTATAAAGGACAAAAACGGCACATATCTGAATCTTTTTGAAAAAGTATATGCAACGATTGCAAAGGGTGAGCTCGGGTACAGAATAAAGGCTTGCTCGCTTCTTTACGATATTTTCCACCTGATGATACTCGACGACATAAAAAAAGACCTCAAAAATACCCACCGGGATATTTACAAGGCTATACTTCATATTGAAAACAACTACATAGAAGACATATCGGTAGAAAAGCTTGCTGAAATGTGCGCAATGTCGCAAAGCAAATTCAGAAAATGCTTTCACGAGTATTCGGGTACGTCGCCTATCAAATACAAGAATGCTTTGAGAGCAAAAAAGGCGGCAGAGCTTCTTGAAACAGGTGAATACACGGTAAGCGAGGCAGCGTATACGGTCGGATTCGACGATCTTGCTTATTTCAACAGAGTTTTCAAAAAGGCTTACGGAAGAAATCCTAAGAATTTCAAGGGATAAAAACAGGGCGGTATATCCGCCCTGTTTTTATCATCACGGCAGGCAATGTCCTGCGGCGCGGTAGATCTCGTACCACTCCTGATGTGTCAGCGTTATATCCGCCGCCTTACTTATCTCACTTATGCGTGCCGGGTTCATCGTACCTGCGATAAGCTGCATATTTGCCGGGTGACGCAAAATCCACGCAGCGGCAACTCCGGTTTTTGTTATGCCGTATTTTTCGGCAATCTCTGCAAGCTTTAAATTAAGCTCAGGGAAATCCTCATTATCTATGAACGAGCCCTTGAAAAAACCATACTGGAAAGGTGACCACGCTTGTATCGTCATATTCTTTATACGGCTGTATTCAAGCAAAAAGCCATCGTGCATCTGCGATTCGACATTCTTCATATTGACATTCATTCCCGATGTAACCATTCCGGCTTCGGTGACTGAAAACTGCAGCTGATTTGCAATAAGCGGCTGCTTCACCGCGGTTTTCAGAAGCTCAATCTGCATCATATTATGGTTTGAAACCCCAAAGTGTCTTACCTTGCCCGAGTTTTCAAGAATCTCAAAAGCTTCTGCAACCTCCTGTGGCTCCATCAGGGTATCAGGTCTGTGAAGCAAGAGCACGTCCACGTAATCGACTCCAAGTCGCGAAAGACTGCCCTCCACCGAGCTTACTATATGCTCCTTTGAAAAATCATACTGACCGTTATGTATTGCACATTTAGTCTGAATTTTTATTTTATCGCGCAGTGCAGGATTCCTTTTAAGATAATCTCCGAAAAACTTTTCGCAATTTCCACCGCCGTATATATCTGCGTGGTCAAAAAAATCGATTCCGTTTTCAAGCGCGGTGCTCATTACCTTATCGATTTCCTTTTCGCTTAAGGCGTTCATTCTCATACATCCGAGTGATACTGCCGATGCGGTGAAAGCACCGCCTACTTTAATTTTTTTCATTTTATCCACCTTTTTAGTTTTTTATTTTTTACTTTTCGATATCATACTGCCAGTCGATGATACCGCCGAATTCCTTGACGTTCGTATAGCCAAGCCAGCCGAGCGTTTCGGACGCGATCTTACTTCTTCTGCCCGATCTGCAATACACAAGGATTTGCGCATCCTTATCGGGAAGCTTTTCCTCTGCCCAATAGTCTATCTGGTTATACGGAATAAGTATCGCTCCGGGAATATGCCCCTCGTCATATTCTTCCTGTTCTCTTACGTCAAGGATTATATGCTCTTCTCCGCTATCCATTATAGCCTTGGCTTCTTCCTGTGTTATCTGTTCATACATTTTTTCTTCCACTTCTTTTCCTACTATTATCTGCGTCGGGCCGTCGGCACCTCCGATAATTCCAACGCTTACGTCCTCCTTGCACGAGGCAAGCGATGCGAGCATCGCAAGTGATGCCCAACACACAAGTATTTTAAGTACGTATTTATTCATTTTGTTCGTCCTCATTCAATGACTATTCTTTTTGAAAGCTTTTTGGAAAGCGCTAATTTCGCGCCGTGGACGTTTATTATAACGCCGTTTGTATTTCTCACACTCACGCTGACACACGCTTTTTTATTCAGTCCGACCGCGCCGAGAAGCATCCTTTCGTTTCTGTCAAGCAAAAGCTTATTAACACGATAGCTCTTCCCTATCGTACAATTATAAAGATCCCGCACATTCATCCCACCTTCGCTCGATTATATGCGTAAAGTGGGAGAGATATGCCGTTTTAATCTTTTATTCCGCTGAGGTACTGCTCTGCGTGATGCGCGGCGAGCGCACCGTCCGCGGCGGCGGTAATCACCTGCCTTAGCTCCTTTGTACGCACGTCACCGACGGCAAACACACCCGGCACGCTCGTTTTTGTCGTTTCATCGGCTATTATATAGCCGTTTTCATCAAGCGCAAGCTCTTTTTCAAACAACGAGCTTGTCGGCTTTCTTCCTATGCTTACGAACACTCCGTCGCAGGAAAGAGCGGTCATATCTCCGCTTTTTACGTTTCTTAGGTTGACTCCGGTGATCTTTTCATCTACTATGAAGCCTTCAACAACACTGTCGTATACAAACTCAATACTCTCCGCTTCCTTAAGCGGCTTTAGATAAACGGCACTTGCCCGAAGCGTATCTCTGCGATGTACGAGGTATACTTTTTTTGCAAGTCTTGAAAGATACAACGCATCGGATACTGCCGAGTTGCCTCCGCCTACGACAACGACAGTCTTATCCTTATAAAATCTGCCGTCGCAATGTGCGCAATAGTGAACTCCGCGGCCTGTCAGCTTATCTTCATTCTCGATACCGAGCCTTCGGGGATCGGCACCCGTAGCAATAACTACGGTTTTAGCGAAATATTCATTTCCGACACATTTTACTTCTTTTATATCCGATTCAAGCTTTACCGACAAGACCTCGTCATATTCGGTTTTGGCGCCGAAGCGATGTGCGCTCTCCTGCATTTTCATACCAAGTGTAAAGCCGTCGATTCCCGCTTCAAAGCCGGGGTAATTATCAATATCCCCGGTAAGAGTCATTTGTCCGCCGGGAGACATACGCTCGATAAGCAACAGATCAAGCCCTGCGCGCGCTCCGTAAAGTGCTGCGGTATATCCGGCAGGTCCGCCGCCGATTATTATCATATCATATATTTTTTCCATAATCCGCTCCGTTTGTTACAGTTGACATTTGCCCTCATTTATTGTATAATTTACGTAAAATCCCCCGCCACAGGCAGAATGGAGTTACATATGCCACGCTCTATGTTTGAGCCGACCTACAAAGAAATATTTCCCTTTTGGGACACAATAAGCGAAGACGAGCGCAACCTTATATGCGAAAGCTCGGCGGCGCTCACCTACACGCGCGGCGCACACATCCACGACGG
The DNA here is from genome assembly GCA_017411885.1 of Clostridia bacterium. Next base: position 3,505 of record JAFQPF010000086.1, on the reverse strand, counting down.
AAGCGAATGCTCGGGCGTTATATTCGTGCGCTCCGGGTGTTTACGTGTCTATATTATGTCAGACGAGGGTAAGGATATTACTCTTTACAGGCTCCATGCCGGCGACATGTGCGTGCTTTCCGCCTCTTGCGTTATTCAAAGCATAACCTTTGACATATTCATTGACGCCGAGGAAAACAGCGAATGCTATATTATAAAAGGCTGTGCCTTCAAAAGTGTGGCAGAGGCAAATCAAAGCATTAAAATATTTACACTCGAAACTGCTCTTTCACGCTTTTCCGACGTGATGTGGGTCATGCAACAGATACTGTTTATGAGCATCGACAAGCGTCTTGCCATATTCTTATATGAAGAAGCTTTGCGCACACACTCTGACTTTATAGCCCTCACCCACGAGCAGATCGCAAAATATATCGGCTCTGCGCGCGAGGTAGTGTCACGTATGCTTAAATATTTTGAGGGTGACGGCATTGTCGCGCTCTCGCGCGGCGGCGTCACGATCAAGGACAAGCCCGCCCTTAAAAATTTAGCCCTCTAACATCGCAAGTATCTGCGCCTTAGGTCTTGCTCCGGCCTGCTGATCCACGACCTCGCCGTTTTTCATAACGACAAGCGTTGGAATACTTACTACTCCGAATTTAACGGCAAGCTCGGGCTCATCATCGACGTTTATCTTGCCAACGAGATATTCGGGATATTCATTTGCTATCTCATCAACGATAGGAGATACCATACGGCAGGGACCGCACCAATCCGCGTAAAAATCGATAAGCACCGTTTTTTCGCTGTTTACTATTTCTTCAAAATTATCTTTATTGATAACAAGTACTGACATAATCATTACTTCCTTTCTTGTTTTGTACCCTTATTATACCCTTATCTTAAAAATATTACTGTGACAAAGTCACAAAAAAGTGGGCTATTACATTGTAGCCCACTTTTTGTTTATTTTGTTATAGTATAGCTTTGTGTATTGTAATCGACGGTTACCTTGACTCCGTTTGAATAGGTAGTTTCAAAAACATTATCGCTTATTTCTCTGTGCTCGTCCATCGTTGCGGTGTATACAGACTCAAGCTCATTAAGCAGCTTTATGCTTTCTTTGATTTTGGATACCGAGCTTACCATCTGCTCATCGCTTGTAAATACGGCATCATCCTCACCCATCCAGTTGAAATTATTGTTCGTGAATTTTGAATAATAGTAAAATGAAGGTCTGCCGCCGTATTCTATAAGCTTTAAAACGCTTTCCTTATTTTTGAACATAGGATTGACCGTCATCGTATACGGGTTATACATCATATATCCGTGATACACGATCTCCCAGAAGGGTATCGACTTATCGCATACTCCGTCAGGCTCATTTGAAAAGCTTACGTATAGTCCGTAATCAAGCATTGGAGAGATGAAATCAAACGTTCCCTCAGAGGATATTCCGCCGAAAAGCTCTCTTGAGAAATCGCACAGCTTTCTTGCGTATTCAACAGCAGCGCGCGAATCAACGTAATGCTTTTCGTGATAGCATCTTCTCGGATGAACGACTCCAAGCACGTCGAGATAATGTGTGCCTTCAAAGCCAAGCTCTCGCACCTTAGGTAAAATTTCAAGTGCCTGCTCGTAGCCTATCTTCGGGCAAAGCTGATACATAAGCCCCCCACTCCAGATTTCGGGATTTGTTACTGCTTTTCCAAAACGGTCGCGTCTTGTGTTTTCATCATCGTAAATATCTGCTATTTCATACTGGTCGCAGCTATTTGTGTGGCAGGTGATCTGATATCCGAGTGCTTTTGTTTTTTCTATAAGAGCTTTAAGCTTTTCTTCACCGCCAAGCTCTTCACATACAGGAAACGCCTGCGGCCATCTGCCGTCGTGCCCCTTTACGTTCCAACCGACAAGGCAAAATTCAGCCTTTTCTATTCCCTGTCTTTTGAATTCGTCTACAAGCTCGCCGATACGGTCAAAATCGCAGGCAACGTACATTTCAGGCTCGTTTTCAAGAGTTTGATGCAAAACGTATGCGGGTGCAGGCTTCCAGCCGCATCTGATTCTTACCATAACCGAGCCCACGGTATACTCTACCGCTTTGCTTTTTTTCATCTTTTCCGAAAGCGGCACAAGCTCGCCCTTATCAAGCCTGTATTTGCGGTATCTGCGCGCCATTGCCGAATAATCACAGGATGCTTTATCAAAAAGGAAATACTCTACGCATATATCCTCGTTTAATTTTTCGCCGTGTATTTCAAATATCGGGTACACGAAATACCTGCCGTTTATTCTTTCTACCGACAATGTATAATCGTAGCTTAAGCCTGATACTACAGCGAGGAAATTATGTTTTTCGCTTTTCACTCCGAATATCGGCATATTGGATTCGTATATCTCACGCGAAAAGTCCTCGTCGTGCTTATTAAACAAGCACATCGAATAGTCGTTGCATCCGACACCTCTCGGAAGCACAATATATCCGTTATCGTCTGAATCTGCGACTGCGCCGAAATAATCGAGTTTTATTCTTTCGATGCCCGAAAAATCATTTTCGCGCGATATACTTACCTTTATTCTGTCGGGTGTTATTTCCACTACCGGAGAAATATCGCGGCTCTCTCCGTTTATATAAAATGCTTTTGCCGTCATTTGTAATCCTCCAAATCAAATTCCCACGCCTTGCGCTTTCTGAAGGGTGTCTTAAAGCTTCTTTTCAGAACTCCCTTTTCTTCAAGATGGATATAGCAAGCCATATCGCATGCTCTTCCGCATATTGAAGCGGTGTATGCGTGCTGTGCGGGCGGATAGAAGTATATGTTATCTATTATCTCTCGCGCTCTTTCGGGGGTGATATCAGCTTCACCCGATATTATTTCAAGTCTGTCCTTGAATTTTGCAAACGCATCCGGCGGCATAAAAGGATTCTTAAGTCCGTTTGCGCCATTATAATATACGGCGCAACGCCATATATCAACTTCGCCCTTTTCGCTTATCGCTTTGCCGGGGCAGGCTTTTATACATTCACCGCAATTATCACAGATATGGGGAACAAAAGGATCATCGGGCTCGATCTCTGCATCTGTAAGAATGAAGCAGTATCTTACCATAGGCCCGAAATCGTCACACAATACCGAGCCGTTTTTTCCACGCTCTCCAATACCACACACGACTGCGGTATTTTCAAAATCAAGCTGTGTTTCGGCTTCTCTTGTGCGGTATATTGCATCATATGCCACCTCAGGATTTGTGCTGTCTGTTTCCTTCATTATCTGTTGATGACGTCTTTGTGCAAGCGCGCTGTAACCTTCTGACTCGATAAGTGTTGAAACACGGAGTGCCGCCATAGGCATTACCGTTTCTTCCATATTTTCCACAGCCATCGTTGTATACTGATAATAGGTGCTTCCCTCCTCTATTCCGCGATATGTACCGCGAAGCACTCTGAAAGCAAGGGCGATGACCGTTTTTACGCCCGGCATTATAGTAAAAAGAGCATCGTTTTTGTCAAATCTTCCGGCAG
>JAFQPF010000085.1 GCA_017411885.1 Clostridia bacterium | reverse complement strand
TATAAGGAATCATAACATATAATTTTTGATTTCCACATGAATAAGTAAATTCATAACCATCAGCACCATTTAAAGAAAACGAAGTTACATTCCATTTTGCCATATCTTCTAACTGCATTTTCACTAAAGAAGTTATTTTATTAGTTCCCATATTTGTTTGAAATTTACCACTTATTGAATCTAATAAACTACTATACTTTGTTAATATAGCTTTTCCGGGAGATCTGAACATATCCCAAAGCGCGACCGACGCGTACTCAAAGTGCCCGTTTTCATTCCAATGCAAGTATTCGCTTAAATTAAGAGAAAAGGCATCCGATTCCATTCAGAAAAACGACATAGGCACACTTGTTCACGCTGTTCTTGACGATTTTCTTAACGGGAAGCTTGATGACTTCATCAAAGACGGCGAGATAGATGCAGTTGCGGTTACAGACAGAATAAACGAAATCACATCAGCAAGATCGCGCTTGCTTTTGGAGTTTACACCCGAGGATAAAAAGGCACGCGTTGAGCATTTGTTAAGGCGCGTTTGTGACATAACCGCTTTAAGCGCGATAAATCTTGCGCAAGAGGCATTACAAAGCGGATTCAAGTCGACCTTCTTTGAATTTGCTATCAGCGCAAACGGTTCGATGTCGCCAATCAAGCTTTTGCTGGAGGATAACAGCTACCTTGTGCTTGGAGGTATCGCAGACCGTGTTGACACGATGCTCAAGGGAGACAAGCTATACGTGCGCGTTGCCGATTACAAGACAGGATCGCGCACCTTCTCGCTTGAAAGCGTGCGCGCAGGTCTGAGCTTACAGCTACTTATCTATCTTTTCTCTATATGGGAAAATGCGGACGAGAAATTCAAGCGCGCCGCAGGTGCATCCGCACAATGCGAAGTTATTCCGGCAGGTGCTGAATACATTATGACTATGCCGGGTTCTGTGCCGGGCACAAATGACAGCGAGGCTTTGGCAGAGGCTCTTTCCAAGGCATTCAAGCGCAGCGGAATATATCTTGCCGACAGCGAGATCATAAACGAAATGGACAAGGGCTTTTCGGGCAGATTCGTGCCTGTAAATGCAAAAATGAAGGATTCAAAGCAGGCGGTTATAAGATCGCTTGAAGAGCTTAACGAGCTTAAGGACGAATTAAGCTCGATCCTTACAGAGATCGGCAACGGTATCAAGAGCGGTAATGCGGCTATCAGGCCGCTCAAGGATAAGTCGCTTGACACCGATGCCTGCGAATACTGTCATCTCAAGCCGGTATGCAAAAACGCAGGCAACAGGTATGACACAAGCTACGAAGAGTAAAGGACGAAAGGAGACAGCGTATGTCACAGAACAAGGTTAACTGGACACCTATGCAAAAAGCGGCGATCGACGCAAGAAACAAGACCTTGCTCGTATCGGCTGCCGCGGGAAGCGGTAAGACTGCGGTTCTTATCGAGCGCATTATATCAAGGCTTTGCGACAAGGAAAATCCCGGCGACATTTCGCGTATGCTCATCGTAACCTTTACCAAAGCGGCGGCAAACGAGCTTAAAACAAGGATTTCCCGCGCTATATCACGCGCTATCGCAGATGACGTCGGCAACCGTCACCTTTCAAGACAGCTTTTGCTTCTTTCAAGCGCGAAGATCTGCACGATACACAGCTTTTGCCTTGACGTTATAAAGAAAAATCTCAAAAAGCTTGATCTGCCCGATGCTGTCAGCGTTGCGGGAGATGCCGAGATAAAGCTTCTTGCAAAGGATATTATGGACGGCGTTATAAACGACGCCTATGCAAACAGGCTTGAAAAGCCGAGTGCAACAGACTTCAGTATACTTGCCGATATGCTCTCATCCGCATCAAGCGACGATGCTATCGGTGAGCTTTTGCTGTCACTTTACGACAAAAAGCTTTCTTCATACCCCGAGGGTATCGACTTTATCCGTGACTGTGCAAACGAGCTTTTAAGCGACATAAGTAAGAGCTTTTTTGAAAGCAGGCACGGAAGCATTCTGATAAGAAAAGCGATCGCGTTTTTTAAGTTTCTGAAAAACGACTATGATTCTCTGCTCTGTGAGCTTAAGGGTGACACAACAGCTTACGAAAAATATATTCCCTGCTTTTCTGATGAAAGCGCGTTTATCGAAGCTATTACAGACGAGCTTGAACGCGGTCTGTTTGATAATGCAAAGAAACGCGTTTCTGCCTTCAGTGTAATTACGCTTCCGACCTTACCACGCGGATACGATACTCCTATAAAGGAAAAATACAAGTCGCTCAGAAACGATTTAAGAAATTATCTGCGCGACGAATTTGCACCGCTTTTACTTGCGGATGAAAATGAGATAAAGTATGCAAGCAAATTAAGTGCTGATCTCCTTTTCACGGTGTACGAGCTGCTTTTTGCTTTTGAAAAACGTTTTTCAGAAGAAAAAAAGCGTCTCGGACGTCTTGATTTTGCCGATATAGAAAGATTTGCTTACAAGCTCCTCATTACTGACGGCAAGCCAAGCGAGATCGCAGATGAGATCGCTTCCGGCTTTGATGAAATATACATAGACGAATATCAGGATACAAACTCACTTCAGGATATGATATTCTCATCCATTTCAAGACCTGACAACAGGTTTATGGTTGGCGATATCAAGCAAAGCATCTACGGTTTCAGAGGCGCTGTGCCCGAGAATTTTTCGGGATACAGAGATGCTTTTGAGCTATACGAGCCCGACATTGAATCAAAGTCAGACTCGAACACGATCTTCTTGTCAAACAACTTCAGATGTGACGCAAACGTTGTTGATTTCTGCAATACCGTATTCTCCACCCTTATGAAAAACACGTCCGGACGCGTCGCGTATTACGATTCTGACGATCTGGTATGTTCAAAGGGGGACGGTGAATTATCAAATGTGCCTGTAAAGGTCGTGCTTGCCGGAAACGATGACAACGAAGAAGGACTTATTAGTGAGAGCAAGTACGTTGCATCGGAGATCAACAGACTTATAGCTTGTGAGCGCAAAAAGGACGGAAGCAGTATCTCGCCCTCGGATATTGCCGTACTTGTCAGACACAATTCCACCTCGATCGCGATTGAAGATGCGCTTAACGATATAGGAATCAAAACCACTAACAACGTATCGACCGATTTCTTCGAAAACTCGGAGATATTGCTCGTCATGGCTTTGCTTAACGTAATAGACAATCCGCTGAGGGACATTTATCTTGCCGGTGTGCTCAAAAGCCCGATTTTCGGCTTTACGCTCGATGAGCTTGTAAGGATAAGGGCACACAAGAGCAAATGCCCCCTTTACGATGCGCTTGTTGATTATTCAGAGCAAACCAATGATGAAAAATGCAAGAGCTTCTTGGATTCACTTGCAAGATTCAGAACGCTTGCATCGGGAAATCAGGTGGACAGGCTTATACGCAAGCTATACAGCGAATGCTCCTTGTTTGCTATAGCCGCCGCTAATGCGGCTCCCGGCACGCCTCCCGAGGCTGCAAGAGAAAATCTTATGCTCTTATACAAATACGCGCGTGATTTTGAAGCAAGCTCGTTCAAGGGCTTAAGCAGCTTTATAAAATACGTGGACGATATAATTGAGCAAAAGACTACTCTTCCCGGAGCATCATCAAAATCAGCATCAGACGACAACGTGCAGATAATGACCATTCATCATTCAAAGGGACTTGAATTCCCTGTTGTATTCGTTGTCGGCACCCACAAAAAAACAAGTACAAGGGATACCTCTGCGCCCGTCCTTATAGACCGCCACGCAGGGGCTTCGATAGACCTGCCCGGAATTCTTTCGGGCACAAAAATTAAAACTCTCCACAAGCTCGCGCTCGAAGAAGCGCTTAAGGAAAACAGCTTTGAAGAGGAAATGCGCGTGCTTTACGTTGCATACACACGTGCGCGTGAGCGTTTGTACGTCACCGGCTCGTTCAAATCGGCACAAGACGAGTATTTCAAGGCTCTCATTGACTCTGCCAACGTATGCCCTCACGTAATTATGAGACCGCTTTCGTTTATGAGACTTACCCTGATCGCGCTTTTAAGCCGCGATTATACCGCTAAAGACAAGTGCGAGATAATTTTCCCCTTGGAAGACGATTATGCGCACGAATCGGATGAGGAAATACAGGACTTAAGCTCTGAAATTTCTGATAACAGTCAAATTATAAACACAATAAGAGAAAATCTTGAATTCAGATACCCCTTTGCCGGGGCGGTCGATATTCCGGCAAAGCTCTCGGTT
>JAFQPF010000084.1 GCA_017411885.1 Clostridia bacterium | reverse complement strand
GAAATTTCGCCCAAGGGAAAAGGGATACCTAAGGGGAAAAACGAAAAGGTTTTCCCCTTAGGCGGTTCTTTCGTCTATTTCTGTCCGCACAGAAATAGACTCCCCGAAGGGTAACAATCACCTACACGAAACAAAAACAGGTACTAACCACCTCCTCAAATCCAAACACGCTAAAATTTTCTCAAAATCTCTCCTTAAAAACAAAATTTTCGTTTCTTTAATGATTTTTCTGCCCTTTTCGTTGACAAAAGCACCCCTGTCGCTGTAAAATGATACCAACGACAGTGACCGAAAACAAGTAAAGGCACACGTAATCCTTGCAGAGAGCCGTCGGCAGGTGTAAGACGGCAGGTGAGTGAGTCTTGAATACCTTTCGGTAGTTGCACACCCAAAGAATATTTAATATATTCCTGTAGGCTGTGCCGGGTTCGCCCGTTAAAGCGAGTAGGCATTGTTTGATGCCTGTTAAGGCCGCTTGCGGTAACGTGGCGGCAAATTGAGGTGGTACCGCGGATGTTTCGTCCGTCCTCTTTTGAGAGGACGGCTTTTTTTATTCCCGAAGTCCTGACTCTCACCACAATTTTGTATGCGGCAGGTCCGCAGAAAGGAAGGTAACAAATGGGAATTCAGCTCGCTTTTATTTTATTTTTCTTCGTCATAATGATTAGTGTCGGCATATACTGCCGTAAGCACGCTACCAACGTTGACGGCTTCGTTCTCGGCGGACGATCGGTAGGTCCGTGGCTTACCGCATTTGCTTTCGGTACGTCCTACTTTTCAGCCGTAATCTTTGTCGGTTACGCAGGACAGTTCGGATGGGAATTCGGTATGGCATCGACCTGGATCGGCCTTGGCAACGCGTTTATCGGTTCGCTTCTCGCATGGGTAATACTCGGCAGACGCACGCGCGTTATGACTCAGAAGATCGACAGCCGAACAATGCCCGACTTCTTTGATAAGCGTTATTTTTCACCTGCACTCAAGATCGCGGCATCGGTTATCGTGTTCGTTTTCTTAGTTCCTTACACAGCATCTCTTTACAACGGACTTTCCAGCATATTCGCAATATCCTTTGGCGCAGTTCCGTATTGGGTTATCATTATAATAATGGCGATACTTACGGGTATATACGTAATTTTCGGTGGATATATGGCAACTGCGGTCAATGATTTTATTCAGGGCATCGTAATGCTCGTCGGCATAGTTGCCGTAATTGGCGCGGTACTTGCAAGCAAGGGCGGATTTATCGAGGCGTATAAGGCTCTTGCAAGCGTTCCCGTGCCCGAAGCTTATCCCGCAGGCGTACAGGGTATGCAGGGCGCATTTGCCTCATTTTTCGGACCTAAGCCCCTCTACTTGCTCGTAGTCGTAATACTTACTTCACTCGGCACCTGGGGACTTCCTCAGATGATCGGTAAATTCTACTCGATCAAAAACGAGGATGCTATCAAAAAGGGCACTATCATTTCGACAGTGTTTGCTATAATCGTTGCCGGCGGCTGCTATTTCCTCGGCGGCTTTGGCAGACTTTTCGATTCGTCTGCACTTTATGCCGCAAACGGCAAGCTTCTGACCGATAAGATCGTGCCGAGTATGCTTTCAGGTCTTCCGGACGTAATTATCGCTATCGTTATAGTGCTTGTGCTTTCGGCATCAATGTCAACTCTTTCATCACTCGTGCTTACGTCAAGCTCGACGCTTACTCTTGACGTTATCGTGCCTGCACTTGGCAAAAACGGTAAAGAGGTTTCCGAAAAGACAAAGCTTCTTATCTTAAGAGCGTTTATCGTATTCTTTATAATTATCTCCGCAGTTCTTGCTATACTCAAGGATACCTTCAACTTCACGTTCATCGCACAGATGATGGGAGTTTCGTGGGGTGCGCTTGCAGGTGCGTTCCTTGCACCCTTCTTGTACGGCCTGTACTCAAAAAAGACCACACGCGCATCCGTTGCGGTAAGCTTTATCTGGGGCGCGGGAATTGAGATCATTCAGCTTGTACTTATGGTAACGGGCAAGAGCCTTCCCGGCGCGCTTGGCTTTATATTCCAGAATTCGCTTTACTCGGGCGCGTTTGCGATGGTTTCGGGACTTATCCTCGTACCGCTTGTAAGCCTTATCACACCCAAGCCCGACAAGGCTAAGGTTGATGAGATCTTCGCCTGCTACGATAAGACCATAACCACCGAGATCAAAAAGCATCTCGGCGAATAGTGACTTAAAAAGGAGATGCGGCGCATCTCCTTTTTACAAAATATACATTGATTTTTACCATAATTTGTGGTACTCTTATATCGTATATAATTTTGAAGGGAAAACAAATTATGAACACAATAAAGCTGACAAGAGAGATACCTGTAAGAGAAGAATATGACCTTATAGTCGCGGGAGGAGGCGTTGCCGGTGTTGCGGCGGCGGTTTCTGCAAAGCGCCACGGAGTTAAAAAGGTCTTACTTGTTGAAAAGACTGTCAATATCGGCGGACTTGCAACTACCGGTCTTATCAACTTTTTCGTGCCGATGTGTAACGGCAGGGGAAAGCAGATAATATTCGGTATGGCTGAGGAGCTTTTGCGTGAATCTATAAAATATGGCTTTGATTCGCTTCCCGACGAATGGAAAGACGGAGAACCGAAGGAGCCGACAAGTGCGCGTTATATTACGCATTATTCGCCCTGGATATTCTCCTTCCAGCTTGCAGAGCTTCTGAAAAATGAGGGCGTTGAGCTTATGCTCGACACGCTTATAAACGACGTTGTAAGTGACAACAATACGGTAAAGGGACTTGTGCTTGAAAGCAAGTCGGGTGCAGAATTTTATCCTGCAAAATACATAGTTGATGCAACCGGCGACAGTGATATATTCAAGCGCGCAGGCGCGCCTACCGTGGAGGGCAAGAACTATTTTACGTACGTTGCAAGTGAAGTGAATCTTGATTCCTGCAAGAGCGCGTATGAAAGCTCGGATATAAAGCGCGCGTTTGTAAGCGTACACGGCGGTCCCGCCAATCTTTACGGCGGAAATCACCCGGAAAACAGACCGTATTATACCGGCGTTACCAAAGAGGAAGTTACCGAATACGTGTACGAAAACAGTATGGTGCTTCTTGAAAGATACAAAAAAGGCGGGCGCAACTCACGTGAGCTTGCGCGTATACCCTTTATGCCTCAATTCAGAACGACTCGTCACATAAAGGCGGACTATTCGCTTAAGATGGAGGACGTTTATTCTCATTTTGAGGATTCTGTCGGCGCGATAAACGATTTTGACCACGCGGACAGGCTCTTTGAGGTGCCTTACAGATCAATGATAAATTCGGATTATCCTAACCTTATCGCGGCAGGCAGATGCGTTTCGGGCGAGGGATTTGCGTGGGATATACTGAGAGTCATACCTCCGGCAATAATTACCGGTCAGGCGGCAGGCGCGGCAATATCGCTTGCGTTGGCTGACGGGTGCGAGGTAAGACACGTTGACATAAACGCGCTTCAGAATATGCTTTCTGGCGATAACGTAATGATACATTTTGATGACTCTCTTATACCCGAAAACAGAAACAACGAAGAAAAGGTAGACATAGGTCACATTTAACAAAACGGAGAAACCATGAGCATTATAAACAAAACAGCAAAAATATTCAGAGTAATCACAATCCCCCCGGTACTTGCACTTTTACTGCTTATATATCTTAATTTCGGACTTGAGGGGTATTTTACAGCGCCTTACGAGCTTGCGATCGTTATCATATGCCTTGTGATTATGCCTGCGTTGGCATATCCGATATGCTTTATCGTGCCGTCGCTCAGAGCGCGCGGACGTGAAGCTGAGAGAAGCATGGCGTTCGTTACTACCGGTATAGGCTACGCGGCACTTGTGATCCCTGCGCTTGTATGCGGTTTCAGCGAAAAATTAAAGATCGTATGCTTTACCTACGTTATGTCTGTTATAATGCTTATAATCTTCAATAAGGTACTCAAGCTTAAGGCAAGCGGACACGCCTGCGGAGTTTTCGGACCGCTTCTTGTTTTCGTGTATGCCGGCGGAGCAATAATGGCTTTGCCGTGCGCGGTATTGCTTGCGCTTACCGTGTGGTCGTCGTTAAGACTTAAGCGTCATACCTTAAGTGAGCTTTTGCTTGGCGGAGCCTGCAGTGCGGTTTCACTTGTGGCAGTAGTGCTTGTATACAGTATTATTTAACAACAGAGGTTTGGTTTGATGAAGGTGGCAATAATCGGTTCAAGAGGCTTGCGTGTGTCGGATTTTTCAAAATATCTTCCCAAGGGAACAACAGAGCTTGTATCGGGCGGCGCGCGCGGAATAGATACATGCGCAAGAAATTATGCCAGGGCTAACGGAATAAAAATAACCGAGTTTTTGCCCGATTATAACGAATATGGCGTAAGAGCACCGCACATCAGAAACGATCAGATAATAAAATATGCCGATCACGTCGTGGCATTCTGGGACGGAAGCTCGCGCGGTACGAAATCGGTTATAGACAAATGCAAGGCAATGGGGAAGCGTATGACGCTTTATATCGAAAAAAAGTGATCGTAAAACCGAATCATATTTGAAGTCATATTTTTGCCGGGGAGCTTTTTCAAAGAAGCTCCCTTTCACTTTTTCTGCACAGTTTTGATAGCTTTGCAAAAATCTGCTTTTTTTCACATAAACCTATTGACAAAAAGCGTTATATGTGGTATCATTACTTTGTCACTTTACCACGATAAAGTAAATCGCGGTGAATTATTCATTATTTTCATTATAAAAGGAGAAATCACAATGAAAAAGTTTCTTTCAGTTTTACTCGCTATTTTGATGCTCACAATGAGCTTCGCACTTGCTTCCTGCGGTAAGGAAGTAGCATCCGACACCGAATCCGAGGTTGAATCTGTAGCAGATGATACCGCTGCTGTTGAAGATAACACTTCCGATGCCGCTTATATCGAAGGCAACGGCAAGATGATCATCGGTATTACATATTTTGAGCCTATGAACTACTTCAACGAAAGCAACGAGCTTGTTGGCTTTGAAACAGAATTTGCAACCGCAGTTTGCGAAAAGCTCGGCTTAACTCCTCAGTTCCAGGAAATCGACTGGGGCTCCAAGGAGATCGAACTCAACGCAAAGGGCATCGACTGCATCTGGAACGGTATGACTATCACACCCGAAAGAGCAGAAAATATGGCTATCTCCGCTCCTTATATGAACAACCAGCAGGTAGTTATCACAAAGGCTGTTGTAGCTCCCGATTATAAGATGGCAGGCTCGCTTGAAGGCAGGATCGTAGTTGCAGAGGCAGGCTCCGCAGGTGAAGAGCTCGCAACCACAGACGAATACTTCGCAGGCTCCGAATTCATCGCAGTTGACACAATGGCAAAGGCTATTATGGAGGTTGCCGCAGGTACAGCTGACGCTTGTGTTGTAGACTACATCACGGCTCTCGGTATGATCGGTGAGGGAACAGATTACGCAGGCCTTGTTAAGGTTGACGGCGTAGAATTCGCAAACGAAGAATACGGTATCGCGTTCAGAAAGGGAAGCGATATGGTAGAAAAGGTTAACGCGGCTATCGCAGAGCTTTACGAGGACGGCACACTCCTTGATATCGCTGAATGGTACAATCTCGATACACAGCTTATCGAACAGAAATAAGTAATCTTAAAATCCACAAAAGGATTCGGGCTTACTCCCGAATCCTTTTGTATGCAAGGTAGAGTATATATATGTTAAATCCTACTTTTACGGCGGTCACGCTTAATTTGCTTGAGTCCTTCGGGCAGAATTTACTTTTGTTTTTCAGCACGCTTGTGCTTGCTCTGCCGCTTGGACTGATCATATGCTTCGGTTCGATGTCAAAGTTTAGGCCATTCCGCTTTTTGCTCAGACTTGATGCGGCGCATATCGAGGACAACGGCGAAAAGCCTCGTCTTATAGCGATAGTATTAAACGCTGTCGGAAATTTCAAGCCGATCGCGGCGGTATGCAGACTTATCGTATGGATAATCCGCGGCACACCGCTTTTGTTACAGCTTTACGTTGTGTTTTACGTGCCCGGACTTGTGTTCAATATGCCGATACGCACGCGTATGACGGCGGCGCTTATCGCTTTTGTTATCAACTATGCGGCGTACTTTTCCGAAATATACCGCGGCGGTATAGAGAGTATGGCAAGAGGTCAGTACGAAGCGGCGCAGGTGCTTGGTATGACAAAATCGCAGGTATTTTTCAAGGTCATACTTATGCAGGTGGTAAAGCGCATCGTGCCGCCTATGAGCAATGAGATAATAACGCTTGTAAAGGATACCTCGCTTGCGAGAGTTATAGCCGTTCCCGAAATACTCAAGGCGGCAGAGCGCTATTCGTCAAACGGTCTTGTGTGGCCGCTGTTTTACACCGGTCTTTTCTTCCTTATCTTCAACGGACTTGTAACTATAGTCCTTGAAAAGGTCGAAAAAGCCTTTGGCTATTACAAGAGTTAAGGAGGCGGACGTATGCTTGAGGTATTTGATATAAGAAAGAGCTTCGGCAAGACCGAGGTATTAAAGGGTATTGATTTCACGCTTCGTGACGGAGAGGTCCTTGTAATAATCGGCTCCTCCGGAAGCGGAAAGACCACGCTTTTGCGTTCACTTAATTTCCTTGAAACTCCCGATGAGGGAAAGATAGTAGTCGATGGCGAAACGATATTTGATGCGTCTGCGCCCGAGCTTTCTGATGCGCTTAAGCGTCAGAACAGACTTAAATTCGGACTCGTTTTCCAGTCCTTTAATCTGTTTCCGCAGTATACTGTGCTTCGGAACGTAACGCTTGCGCACGAAATGCTTTGTCTTGAAAATGAAAAAAAGCAGACCGGTAAAAAGCCGTCGCGCGCAAGAAAAGCAGAGATCGCAAAGGAATGTGAAGAAAAGGCACGCGAGCTTTTGTGCCGTGTAGGTCTTGAGCAGAAGATGAATAACTATCCGTTCGAGCTTTCGGGCGGTCAGCAGCAGAGAGCCGCGATAGCGCGTGCGCTCGCGCTTTCTCCGAGTGTGCTTTGCTTTGATGAGCCTACAAGCGCGCTTGACCCCGAGCTTACCCAGGAGGTGCTTAAGGTCATCCGCTCGCTTAAGGACGAAAACAGAACGATGATAGTCGTAACTCACGAAATGGAATTTGCCTCTCACGTTGCCGACCGCGTAATCTTTATGGCGGACGGTGTCATCAAGGAGGAGGGAGCTCCACAAGAGCTGTTCCAAAACCCCAAGAGCCCTGCTTTGAAGGCATTTCTGGCTCACAGCAAATAATTTTATCCCGACCGTGCGGTCGGGATATTTTTTTGTTGCAATTATAGTCGTTTTGTGGTATCATATAAGCACGGATTTATATTCTGACGGCAAAAAATCCGGAAATATCTTGAAAAACGTGCAAAGGAGAAGGTATGAACGAGTTTGATCATATTTCACAGATAAAAAGCTATATACTTTATCTGAAAAAGCTTGGTATGTGCGTGACTCTGCATCCGATCGGGGACGAAAACGTGGTTTTGCCAAGCGAGCTTATTACCTTTAACATACACGATAATCCCTATTGCATATTCGTAAAGACCTTTCCCCAAGCGAGACGGCATTGTGTGGCAAGGCAGAGAAAGGTGTTTGGAAAAGCCGAGTGCGGCGCGTATCAAGGAAACTGTTATGCGGGTGTTGGCGAGTACGTTTATCCGGTTATTTCAGATTCAAAGCTTCGCTGTGTGATATGCGTCAGCGGATATGCCTGTGAGGGGGCGCAAAGCTATATAAAAAGGGCGTCGGAGCTTTACGGTATGCCGTATGAAGAGATGAAACAGGCGTATTCATCCTTAAAAAAGCAAATGCCGCAAAAGGGTGAGATCGATACGCTCATATATCCGCTTATAAGTATGCTTGAATTTGAGTATGTGCGGCGTAAGGACGGCTCTTTTGAGCGTGACACGCTTATAGAGTCTGTAATAAGATACGTCAAGCAGTTTCATACCGACGAGGTTAATCTTGAAAACATATGTAAGGAGTTTTCCTGTAGCCGGTCTTATATAAGCCACAGCTTCAAAAAGCATACGGGGCGGACCTTGCGCGAGTATATATGTGATTTGAGGATAGATGACGCGAAGACCTTGCTTAAATATTCAAGCCTGTCGGTTACAGAGATAGCTTTTTCGGTTGGATTTGGCGACTCGAATTATTTTTCGCAGGTCTTTAAGAAAAAGCTTGGAATGACTCCCCTTGAATACAAAAACAGTAAAGATGCTTGAAAAAAGACAAAATATACTGTTTTTTTGCGAAAAATGTATCCAAAATTGCATTTATGCCTATTATGCTCTTGCATAACACGTAAATGTGTGCTATAATAAACGTTGGAGAGACCGTCTGTGACGGTACGAACAGTCTGCGGTCAGGTGATCGCGTTTATTCGGAGGCAATTGTGGCTTTACATACAAGAAAAGAAAAATCCTGCGGCGCAGTAGTAATACGCCGCGTAAAGGGCGGATGTCTTACTCTGCTCATTCAGCACAGAGGCGGTCATTGGGGCTTTCCTAAGGGGCACGTGGAGGCGGCTGAAACCGAAGCGGAGACCGCTATACGTGAAATAAGAGAGGAAACCGGTCTTGAGGTCGAGCTTGACACGGGATTCAGAAAAAGTGTTATATATTCGCCCAGGGATTATATCGAAAAGGAAGTAATATATTTCACCGCTATAACCGATACCCGCGAAACCGTGCCTCAGCCTGAGGAGATAAGACGTGCCGATTGGTTTACCTTTGACGAGGCAAGCGCTCAGCTTACGCATGATAATGATATACAAATCTTAAGAAGTGCGCAAAAGTATTGGAAAGAGAAGCTTGCAGGAGAGTATAACGCTTAAGATGAGCAATATAAACATAGCTCTTATAGAGCCGGAAATACCGCAGAATACCGGAAACATCGCCCGCACCTGTGCTGCCACAGGTGCTTCTCTTCATTTAGTTAAGCCTATGGGCTTTGAGGTGGAC
The DNA here is from genome assembly GCA_017411885.1 of Clostridia bacterium. The sequence continues at coordinate 10,097 of JAFQPF010000084.1, read as the reverse complement.
GACCGCAAGCTGAAGCGCGCGGGGCTTGATTATTGGCACGAGCTTGATATTACCTATTACGAAAGCCTTGATGAGTTTTTAAGGATAAATGCAGGTGAGCAGATGTATTTTTACTCGACAAAGGCACCGCGTGCATATACCGAGGTAGAATACCCGGGCAGAGTCTTTCTTGTATTCGGCAAGGAAACAAAGGGGCTTCCCGAAGAGCTTCTTAAGCAAAATCCCGACAGATGCGTCCGCATACCGATGCGCGATAAGCTCAGGAGCCTTAATTTGTCAAACTCTGCGGCAATAGCCGTGTATGAGGTATTACGGCAGAAGAATTTTGAAGGACTCAGAGAGGACGGAGTCCCGACTACGTTTGAATGGTAAAAAATCACCGTGTGAATTTCACACGGTGATTTTTGCGTTATATGTTTACAAGTATAATTGCCGAAAAGGCGAAGAGTAAAACGAGCGCGAGCCTTTTTGTGAATTTTTCTCTGAAAAGCAAAATGCTTGAAAAAATCGAGAACAGTATCACACCGATATTAAGCGATGGGTAGAACACCGCGCTGTCAAGCCTTGAAGCGAGGAGTGTATTTAACAGATTACACGCCGCAAAGCATACGCCTATTCCTGCCGCGAAAATTTTGCCCGACGGCTTTATATCTCCGCCGCCTTTTTTGCACAAGGCAAATATAAATGAGACTACAGACGCGAAAAGAAATGAAATAAGCACGAATATGCTTCTTTGCTCGGGGTAGGGGGAATTGCTCTGAACCTTTTGCATTATGCCGAGTCCGCCCGATGCGAGCATGGCAATCATAAGCGGAAGCATATATCCCTTTGTTGTGTCAGATTTCCCCTCACTCTTTTTGCCCGACAGGATTATCGCAGGTATTACGAGGATCACGCCGAGCATTTTTATCACGGTCACGTTTTCATTCCAGAATACCATTCCCGAAAGTGTGGGTAGAATGAATCCAAGCGAGTATACAGTCGAGCAGATCGCCGCATCTCCGTTTGACATAGCCGCAGTATAGCACCACTGCGCAAGCAATAAAATCACACCGTAAATAAGCGCGAGTATGACCGTGAGCGTGGAGCATTGTCTACCGAGCGAGCCCGGGATAAGCACGAGTGCGCCTGCAAGGAATGTGATCGTCTGAAGCGTGAAAAAGCTTTTTTTGCCAAACTCAATATGCGATATGCTTTTGGATAAAAGATTTCTCGCGCTTCCAAGAAGTATGCTGAGTGCAAGTAAGAAAATGTTTATTGCGTTCATACGTTTCCGAGAATTATCGCGTGCATTTCAGCGCTGAGTATTTCACGTCTGTCATCGTCAACAAGGCTGAAGCGGTTGCCGTCGTTAGGCGTGCTTAAATAATTCCATACGCTGTAGGGCATATCGTTTTCCTTGATAACCGTTATAACGTCGCGCATCCAGTTCTGACGCCATTCCATACGCGCATGGCGGATAGTACCGAATTCGCCGCACCAGAGTATTTTGTCGGGATGTCTTTCAATAAATCTGACAGCAGGCTCAAACGCCTTGCGGATAAAGTCTATATCAAGCTTTGTAGCACCCCAATAGTTATCGTCAAATTCGTGGAGATTGCCGTTAAGCTCGTAGCAGAGTCTGTATCTTTCCATATCGTCACACGGCCAGGGCATTTCTCTGTTATAATAGAGAGGGCCTTCCTGCAAAAGTCCGCGCTGATGGGTAAATTCAAAGGGGTTGTAGGTGTGGAAGGTGTAAATAACGTAATCGTCGTCATAGGTATCAAGCGTGTCAAGACCGGGAGGGCTTCCCCAATGTCCGCAACCGACGATAATGTATCTTTCCTTGTTCTTTTTGCGGATAGTGTCGATCGTCCTTTTTGCAAGCGGATTCCACTTTAATGAATCGCGGTCAACGACCTCGTTTAACAGCTCAAACATAACCTCGTTGTCACCTGCAAATTCGTCCTCAAGCATATCCCATACGGCAACAAATCTGTTGCAAAGCTCGGGATTGTCAAGAAGCCCCTCCTTTGATACAACGTCGCAGTAGTTGCCGACAGCCTTGTGCATATTAAGAATGGGGCGGACCTTGTATTTTTCGCACCAGTCTACAAAATCGTGCAGGTTTTTAAGTATGCACGCTCTGTATTTGTAAGGCGTTTCTTCAATTACGATCTGGTCAAAGCCGAGTCTTATGTGGTCAAGCCCGAGGGAAGCTATGTATCTTATGTCCCTTTCGGTAATATAGCTTTCGAAATGCTCAAGGTCACCGATGGTTATGTCCATACGCTTGTGCTCGGGTAATACCTTAAAGCGCTTGTAGTTTGTAAGCCAGCCGCCGATACCCATACCGCGGCTGAAGCGTTCGATCTTTCTCATATATATACCTCCATAAAGTATACCGATACCTTAAGTATAACATTCTTTATTTGAAAAAGTTATAAAATTACATAGTTAGACTTGTATAAAAGATAGATTTGTGCTATACTTGTACAGGGGTGATAAAATGCCTGTGTTTGTAAATAAAACCGACGATGGAACGAGAGTATATCCGATGCATAAGCATAAGTTCTATGAAATTATGCTTTATATATGGGGAGAGGGCTTTTTGCGCACAGCCGAGAAAAGCTATCCATTTGAGCCGGGTACGATAATTATCGTACCACCCGAGATCCCCCACGGCTCGATTTCAGAAAAAGGATTTGTCAACATATCGGTCGGATGTGACTTTGAAAAGCTGTTATATCTCAAGGAGGTCTGCGCTCTGAGTGATAACGATAGCGGTGACGGTAAAAAGCTTGCACAGCTTATTTATGAAAACAGATATTTTTCAAACGATTATCTGCGCTCGCTTTGCTCCGCGTACATACGCTTTATTCTTCAGAATATGGAAAGAGAGAGCAGTGTTGCGCTTGCGGTCGAAAGGATAAACAGGGGGATAAGTGAATCAGCGTGCGATCCTGATTTTTGTGTGACCGATCTGCTTTGCAAAAGCGGATACGCCGAGGATTACATAAGAGCCTGCTTTAAGAAGATCACCGGTATGACGCCGGGTAAGCTTTTGTGCAAGGTCCGCATAGACCGAGCCTGCTATCTGATGAGCATATATTCGGATACACTCCCGCTTTGTGAGATCGCCGAAAGATGCGGTTTTACCGACTACGTTTATTTTACCAAGAAATTTAAGGAGATAACCGGAAAGACGCCAAGTGAATATAGAAAAGAGCAGTAAAAAACAGCACCGGTTGGGGTGCTGTTTTGCTTTTACTTATCGCAAATTTTAAGTACTACCTTGCCTATGTTTTCGCCGTTTTGAAGAATACGGTGTGCATCTTCTGCCTTTTCTATCGGCAGAATTTTATAAATGGAGGGCTTTATCTCACAGTTTTCTATCTTTGGCCACACGTTTTTAACAAGCTCTGATAGAATATACGACTTAAACTCGGGTGTTCTGTTTCGAAGCATACTTCCGACAAGATGTAAGCCTTTTGTGAGAAGCGGTCTTAACAATACTGTTGTTTCGATTCCTGCAAGAGTTGAGATTACTATCCAATATCCGCCCTTTGCCATATACGGCAGACTCTTTCCGAGTGTTTCTCCCGAAAGACAGTCCATCGAAACGTTTACGGGAGTGCCTCTTTCTTCCTCTGCTTTCAGTAATTTTTCAACCGATTCGGTGCTTGAGTTGATTATAATATCAGCACCGAGCGGCTTTATTTTTTCAGCGATATCATCTGATAAAACCGAGGTTATAACCCTTGCGCCAAAGGCTTTTGCCAGGGGGATTGCGACAGATGCAAGCCCGCTTGCCCCTGCGGGGATAAAGGCGGTCTGTCCAGCCTCAAGATGTCCCTCTATGAATAAGTTCAGATACGAGGTTGCATAGGCTTCAGGAAGCGCGGACGCTTCTTCAAAGCTAAGTCCCTTCGGTATCGGCATAAGCATATCTTCCTTAACACTGACGTACTCGGCGTAGCCTCCTCCGCCGAGGAGCGCGCATACTTTGTCACCGACAGCCCATTTCGTGACCTTTTTGCCGACACTTTCAATGACGCCTGAGATCTCAAGTCCCATCCATTCGGGGCAACCGGGAGGAGAAGGGTATTTGCCCTCTCTTTGCAACAGATCGGCGCGGTTAAGTGCCGCGGCATAAATTTTTACCAAAACCTCGTCGTCGTTTACAGAAGGATGGTCAACCTCACTCCATACGAGATTTTTGTTTTCATCAACAAGCATAGCCTTCATTTTAATCTGTTCCTTTCATTGAAAGAGTCCTGCCGCCGTCGCATACGTAGGTCTGACCGGTAATAAAGCGAGCCTTGTCGGACGCGAGAAATTCAACAAGGTTTGCGATGTCGGATGCTTCGCATTTTTCGCCGAGAAGATTGGTTTTAAGCGCTCTGTCTGAGCCGCCGTCCTCTTCGGGACGCATAACTATACCGGGCGCTACCGAATTTACCGTGATCTTATACTGACCAAGCTCCTTTGCGAGTGCCTTTGTAAGCGATATAACTCCGCCCTTTGATGCGGCGTAATCACAGCAAGAGGCAAGCCCGTTAAGACCTACAGCAGAGGAGAAGTTTATTATTCTGCCTCCCTCGCCCTGCTTTATCATAACCCTTGCGGCGGCACGGCTTGCCCAAAATGCGCCGTAAAGATTGATCTTTAATACGGTGTCTATTACATAGTCCTCCTGCTCGACAAGCGGAACGTATCTCGCTTCTTTTCCTGCTATACGCGCGCTTCCGCCTGCGATATGTACCATTATATCGAGTCTGCCGAAGTCGGAAACGATCCTTTCAACCGTTTCATCAACGCTTTTTGAATCTGTGACGTCAAAAACATACCCTTTGGCGATACCGCCCTCCCCGGTTATTCTGTCAACCGTTTTTTTAACCATAAGCTCATTAATGTCACATACTGCGACCTTTATACCGTCACGCGCGAGAGTGAGCGCAGTCTCACTGCCGATATAACCGCCCGCACCTGTTATAAATGCTACTTTATTCATTATCTTTATCTCCTTAAAAGCTTTATTTTCTGAAAACTATTTCGCCGCTTGATACACAGAGAACACAGTTGTAGCTGAAGCTATCACTTACCGTGTTTCCTGCTTTATCGGTAAGTGAAAACGGCTCGCCCGAATAATCAAATACCGAAATATCTGCACACCTGCCGGGGGATAAGCTGCCCCATTCATCATTTTTGCCCAGCGCTTTTGCGGGGGAAGAGGTTACGCAACGGAAAATATCCTCTTCATTCATACCGAGCTTTTTTGCAATGCTCATGCACATGGTCATTCCGTATCGTCCGCCGCGCTTGTAGGCGCTGAATCTTGTTATATCGGTGCTTATCGTGTCGGGGATGCATCCGCTTGAAATTGCCTGATTAAATATACTGAAATCCGTGTGAACGTTTCCGGCAAAGCCGGCATCTGTAATAACGCCCTTTTTCTTTGCCAATCTTAAGCACTCGAAACAATCTTCAGAGGCATTATTTTTACCCGGGTGAAAGGTATGAGTCAGTATATCGCCGGGCTTTAATGCCGACACGATCTCTGCCATACTTGTCGGGGAGTTTGATGAATGAACCATAACTATCAAACCGTTTTCATGGGCGTAATTTACGATCTCTTCAAGCGGTGAAATATCATAAACCTCGGTAAGAGTAGTATCGAAATAGACCTTTATTCCTATTGCCTTATCCTTGTAATGGGCGATATCTCTTGCCGTGTTTTCATATATTACTCTGTTGTTTTTGATTTCACAGCATACAAAAACCTTATTTTTTACAAGAAAATTATTGTATTTTTCAAGGCTGTCCGGTACTGAACCGGCATCTGCCGCCGCAGTTACACCGAATGGGATACAGCTGAGCTCCGCGTTTATTCCGTATATGCCGAGCATATGAGTGTGAATATCAACAAGCCCGGGAGACACGACCTTTTCGCTTGCATCATATACGTAATCAGCAGACTCATCAATATCGGGGGCGATCGATGATATAAGCCCGTCGTTGGTCAGAACGTCTGAATAAAAGAATTTGTCTCCATCCCAGACGTGACCGTTTTTAATCAATATTTTTGCCATTGAAGCGAATACCTCCCACGATTTTGTCAAGCACCCTTTGCACCATATAATCGTGCTCGTAGGTGAATGGATTTTGCTTGGTTCCCGTGATATATTCGTAAAAATCTTTCATCATTTCATCGTATCTGCCATCAGCGGTATTGTCTTCAAAAGGAATAATTATCTTTCGGTCCTCGTAGGTTCTGTCCGCAATGCCTGTGTCAGAATAGCTCATTGTTATCGGTCTTTCAAGAGGACAGATGTTTACCGTTCCCTTACTTCCGGAAACCATAAGCTGACGTCTTCCGAAGCCGTTGACCTCTACAGATGAAACGTAAATTCTCGCAAGAGCCTTATCGTATTCAAGCACAGCGAGATTATTATCCTCAAAGTCAATGCCGTCAAGCCCCGTGTGCTTCAGAAAAGAGGTTATCTTCTTCGGCTCTCCCAGGATATAGACTATGAGGTCAACAAGGTGACTTCCGAGAATATACATAATGCCGCCGCCGAAGTTGGTCAGCCATTTTTTGTACTCGGTGGGATGAAAGGTACTCATTTCCGCGTTAATGGAATAAATCTCTCCAAGATCGCCGTTTTTGATATGCTCAAGACATTTAAGTACAGCGGGATTGTAGCGGTACATATAACCGAGCTGAACGGCTAAATTCTTTGCCTTTGCCGTGTCAAGCACGTATTTGTACTCCTTGAGCGTTCCGCTTGCGGGCTTATCCATATGTATATGCTTTCCCGCGTCAACGCACATCTTTGCGTACTTTGTCAGATCCCATACGTCGCTTTCTACAAGGATCGCATCTGATTTTGCTATGACTTCCTCCACACTCATGCAAGGGAGTCCCTCGTATCCTTTGTTATTGCCGCGTTTTTCGATCCAGCGCTCGTTTTCCTCGGTATATCCCACGACCTCAAACAGATCCGGAAATTTCCGCACTGCCAACATTTTCGCCTCGCCGTGGTTATGCCCTATACCGATCTGTCCGATCTTGATTTTTTTCATAGCTTAATCTCTCCAGTCAAATACCGTGCCTATAGGGAAGATGGTATGGTTGCTAGATAGCTCTGTGTAAACCGCACCTGCTTCTTCGGGCTTGCATATCCTTGAAATTATCGGACTTACCTTGATTCTTTTAGCCGAGATCATATCAAGTATCGCGCGGCAGTCATCGTGATGTGTCCAATGATGAGGATATGATTCAAGCTTCGGGCGAACGAAATTGTGCGCGCCTATAAGCTTTATTCCGGGGCGGTGCACCTGTGTGTAGTAATCGATTCCGCAGTCTGATACCCTCGTGCATCCGAGAAGTGAGATCCTGCCCTGCCAAGAAGCACACTCAAGAGCCTGCTTCATAGCCGCAGATACTCCGGTCACCTCGACACAGCCGTTGATGCCTTTGCCTTTTGTAATCTCTTTGACCTTGCTTACAAAATCCTTGTCTGACGGATCAAACGCATAATCTGCACCAAGCTCTAAGGCAAGTTTGCGTCTTTCTTCGCTTAAGTCTGCCGCTATTACCGGATTTGCTCCGTTTAAGCGGCAGAACTGGGTTGCAAAGATACCGAGAAGCCCCTGACCCATGATCATAGCGGATTCGCCAAGCTCAAGCTCTAATTTACGTACACCGCCGAGCCCCATAGCCGCGATGATGACAAATGCCGCCTCAAGAGAGGGAACGTCGTCGTTTTCGACCTTTGTTATCTCATCCTCGGTGCGGATGTTGTAATCCGAGTGAATTCCGTGATATACAAGGACTCTGTCGCCGCATTTTATGCTTTTGACTCCCTTTCCTACCTCGATTGCATATCCGACTCCGCAATAACCTAAAGACATCGGAAATTTCTGCGAGGTATTGTTAAGTCCCATAAGACAAGCGTATTCTGTACCGCCGCTTACGACGGTATATTCCATTTTTGCAAGGACCTCGTTGTCCTTTATCTCGGGCAGCTCTTCGCTTTTCAGTTCAGCCCTCCCGATCTCTGTAAAGCTGATAAATTTTCTTTCCATTATAATTGCCCTCACTTAAGCTTTTTCATATTGTCTATAATACTTCTTACCGTCTTAAGGTCAAGCTGCTCCATAGTGCTTGACTCTGAGTATCTGTCAACGCAGAATATTATTTGTCCGCCAAGGATCGGATTTATAATTCTTGAAAGCGAGCCGGCAGGTCCTGCCGCATGATAGCTTACCGGTGTTTTTAGCTCGCGCTTGAGTACCGACATAGTCTTTATGCTTTCGATAAGCTCGTCTTCGTTGTCTGCCCGGGTAACGATCTTGATAATGTTGGGATTTCGCTTTTCAAGAAACAGCGCAAGATCAACAACCTGCTCACAGCTCATGGCTATTCCCGGATGGCAGGACAATAAAACCTCTGCACCCTGAAGGTGTATCTTTTCTATAAAATCGCATTGCTTTGAAATAATTTCGCTATCGGTGACTATCTCCTTTGGATTTCCTTTTGTAAAGGAGTATTTATCCTCCCCGAAAAATCCGTCCTTGGATTTATGATCAAAGCTGTAGCCCTGCATATCAATGCCTGCAGCCCCCGCCCTTGCGGCAAGAAGCAGGGAATCGGTTCTTTCCTGTTCGTCAAAGCCCGCATGACTCCAGTCGTATTTACAGTTATAATTAAGGGCAAGTATCGGAAGCTTTGAAGAAGAAACTATTCTTTTAACATTTTCCTCCGTCAGCTCTTCAAGGCAGGACAAGTGCAGGTCTATCATATCCGCACCGTCAAAATTGCAGTTCTTGATTTCTGCGATTGCGGATTGTACGTTCTTTTCACGTATAACGCCCGCAAGAGCAGGAGCATTAAGCTTGGAAATTTTTTGCATATTATCACCTCCTGTTCAAGTATATCAAAGTAGGATAATGAAGTAAATATCAAATATGATATATTTATCAATTTTGATATATTATTGTTGCCAACGCCTGAATTTTGTGCTATAATAGCGATGAGGTGATTATCTGTGTTTGTCAATTATGATTCGGATATTGTTGTGACAAAGGTCGTTTCTGCGCTAAGAATGTATAACCAGAGCTTTGTCACGGATATTCACAGAAGCAACCGTGAAAGATGGGCTCTGGTATTAAAGAAAAGCGGCAAAACGGTCTATACCGTTAACAATAAAAAGGTAGTGTCGGACAGCCTTCACCCGGTTATCCTGCCAAAAGGCGCTTCGTATTCGTGGCGGTGCATTGAAGCCGGTGAATGTATACTTATTGAGTTTGAAGCATTAAAAGAGTATGATGATATACTGTCGTTTGAAATAAGCGATAATTCCTTGATTATTAAAAGCTTTTTCGCAATAGAAAAGCTACTTGATATAAAGAGCCCGTATTACAGTACCAAGAGCATATGCGCGTTATACGAATGCCTTGTTTTTCTATATAAAAGCAGGGAAAAAGCATATATGCCGAAAAGCAAGCTCGAAGAGCTTGCTCCCGCGATCGACTATATTTCAAACACCTATTATGAAAGCAATATTACAAATGAGGTGTTAGCCTCTCTTTGCTCTATGAGTACGGTGAGCTTCAGGCAAAGCTTCAAGCGTGTGCTTGGTGTTTCGCCCATAAGGTATCTTAACGATCTGCGAATACAAAAGGCAAAATCAATGCTTGAAAGCGATTACGATTTTATAACGCAGATCGCACAGGCGGTAGGATATGAGAGCATATACCACTTTTCAAAAATGTTCAGGCTTCATACGGGTATGAGTCCGAGCGAATACAGGCATAAGTTTATTTCGGGATAATTGAATAAAAAAGCGTTAACGCGGTCAGCGTTAACGCTTTTATCTTATTTACCGAATATTTCTTTCAGTGTCTTAAGGCTTTCTCTTGCTGTGCGCAGGATAAAATCGAAATCTGCGCCGGTGGTTATCATATTTATGCCCATATCAAAATAGCGCTGCATCGTTTCCTTATCGATCGCAAAGGTCATTATTCCGACCGACTTCTTCGCTTTTTTGCAGGCGGCTATTGCCCTGTTTGCAAGCGCTAAGTTTTCATCAGAAAACAGCTCGCCCGGT
>JAFQPF010000083.1 GCA_017411885.1 Clostridia bacterium | reverse complement strand
TATCGGTGTGAACGCACAAATTAAGAAAGGCTTCTCCCGAGGGAGAAGCTCCCGCGTGAGCGGGTGATGAGGGGATTTTGTTTTAACAAAAAATAGCGGGCCTTTTGGTCCGCTATTTGAAGTTGATATTAAAGTTTTCCGTCCTTATACTGCTTGATGAGATCCTTAAGTCCTATTTCTGCTGCGCCGATACGGCTGTCGTACATTGAAGCGAAGTTTGTGGACTTTTCATCCATCAAATTAGAGAAGATAACTCCGATGTTTCCGAGGGAGTTTGAGTACTCGTAAACGAAATTTTTCGTAAGCGTGGATTTAATGGTATCGTGCTGACCTGTGATGATGTCGATCATCTGCGCGGAGAGATCGTCACGGTTGTAGGCAGCTTTAAGCGCGTTTTCGTAGTAAGGGATTGTAACAGAACGGTAGCTTTCTGATGCAAGAGCTTCGATAATTGCGCTGAGCTCCTCGTTTACTCTGTCGATGTTTGCAGAAACGGGACAGCCGGTCATAACGGAAGCGTTATGCATAAAGCTTATGTATTCTTCCTGAGCTTCATCAAATTTAGGATAAGGAAGCATACCGAAGTCGGATTTCATCTCGCGCAGACCTTCTTTGAGGGTTACGTGCAGACCTTCGCCAAGGGTATCGTTAAGAATACCGATGTAGAAGATAACCTTTCCGTTTGAGAAATCATAGGAGTGGACTTCTTCCATACCTGTCTGACCGGGATAGAAGAGCCAAGCGCCTTCGTTTTCGTACAGACATTTATAGAGCTGATTTGCGAATTCTATAGAACGGTCGTCCTTGAAATTGAATACAGGCATACCCTGCTCGTTACGCTCGTACATCTTGATGCCCGCCGCTTCTCTGAAAAAGTGGATAGGCTCAGCGCCTCTGAAGAGGGAGTAGCCGTAAATATCGTTAGAGCCGTCGCCGCCCTTTTCAATGTGAGATTTTTTGGTCAGACGGGTGAATTCTTCAAGTGTCCATTTGCCTTCAAGCACCGTGTTATAGAGCTCGTCGGCGTTTTTATTTGTGGAAAGGTACTGCTCGTAAAGATCCTTGTTGTAATAGATAGTACCTGCAACACCCATGTCAAGAATGTTGATATCGCCATAGAGGAAACGGTAGTTGTAATTATCAACTGAGGTTTCCATTATAGCATCTTCATACCACCAGTCTGAAGAGATGTCTATGTATTCGGAATCGTTGAGGTCGTGGAAATAGTTGAAAAGCTTCTGGCTGGTAACTGTGTTGTTTGATGTCATGATGATCTCATAAGCATCGGACATAGTCTGAACGATTTCCTGAATGAAAGGAATGGAGTCCTGCCAGGTGCGGCTTTCGGAGCCGATAAAGTTCAGATCGACGTTAAGACGGTTTTCTACGGAAAGATTTCTTTCATGTATTTTTGAGAATACAATGTCCGTAGTTTCGCTGTCTCCGATAACCGAGTAGTCGAAATGTGTACCGTAGAAGATACCGACGGTCGCACCTTCAAGATCGTAGTCATCGGGGATCATATCTGCGGCAGTCTCACGGGTGAGACCGTCATAGCGTGGCTGGTCATCGTCTGTGCCGCCGGGAGTTTCGGTCTTACCGCAAGCGACAAGCAGGGGAAGTATCATACAAAAGCAAAGAAGAATTAGAAAAAAGCGGTTCTTTTTCATTACATACGCTCCTTTTTTGATATTTTGCTTAATTATAACATATTTGATATTTTTTGTCAATGCGTTTTTTTTTTTTTTTGTTATGTTGCACTATGCGGTATGGTGTGATTGGTTAAAAAGTTGAATTTGATATATAAAATAACCAAGACCTTGCCGAGTGGCATGGTCTTGGTTATAAAATCGGTATTAGAGCGTTCCGTCCTTGTACTGCTTGAGAAGCTCCTTGAGACCTGTGTTTGCGGGATCGATCATACTGTCGTATCTGGAAACGAAGTTGGGATTGTTCTCATAAATAAGATACTCGAAAATATATCCGATAGATCCCATAGAAGAAGAGTATTCAAAAGCAAAGTTCTTGGTGATCTTGGATTTCACCGTTTCGTGAGAGCCCGTGATGATATCGATCATCTGAGCGGACTGCAGGTCGCGGTTATACGCGGATTTAAGAGCCGCTTCGTAGAAGGGAACGGAGACTCTACGGTAGCTTTCGGATGCGAGAGCTTCGACCACCGCGCTGACCTCCTCGTTTACACGGTCGATATCAGCGGAGATAGGGAAGCATACCGTTGAGCAGGAGTTATGTACAAGAGTAATGTATTCTTCCTGTTCCTCGTCCCACTTGGGATAAGGAAGGATACCGAAGTCCTCCTTCATTTCACGCATGTTATCGGAGAGAACTGCGCTGAGCGTATCAAGATTGAATATGGTATTACTGTTGGTGAAGCTGAAGTTGTCGGGGATCGTATGTCCGAGGTAGCGGTTGTTGAGAACACCTTCGTTATTGTAGAACAGAGCGTAAAGCGCGTTAGCGAAATCAACGGATTTGTCATCCTTGAAATCAAATACGGGCATACCCTGCTCGTTACGCTCGTAGATACGGATTCCAACGCCTTCTCTGAGATAATGAGCGTATTCTCTGTGAGTGACAGTGAAGCCGTAAATATCAGTCGAGCCGTCTCCGCCCTTTTCGATGTGTGACTTCTTTACAAGGCGAGTGAATTCTTCAAATACCCATTTGCCGTCAAGGACTATCTGATAAAGCTCGTCGGGATTCTTGTTTGCGGAGAGATACTGCTCGTAAAGAGATTTGTTGTAGAAGATAGCGCCGCCTTTTCCCAGGTCATCGATGAAAATATCGCCGTAAAGGAATCGGTAGTTGTTATCGTCAACGGACATTTCCATTATAGCGTCCTCGTACCACCAGCGCTCGCCGGAATCGATGTATTCGGAATCGTTGACGTTATGGAAGTAGTTGAACATTTTAGTGAGAATGACCGCGTTGTTGGTGGTGAATACACATTCAAATCCGCTTGACATTGTGGCTATCTCGCGCTTTAAGAAATCGGAGGCCTCCTGCCAACCGTTTGTGCCGGAGAAGAAAAATTCAATATCGACGTTGAGTCGCTCTGCTACGACTTCATTTCTTTCGTGTATTTTGGAATATACGATATCCGTAGCCTCATCGTCACCCAAGGTGTATTTTTCAGAGTTTGTGTAGAGAATAGTGATTGTCTGCGCTTCCAGATCGTAATCGTCGGGAATACTGTCAGCCGCAGTCTCGCGGGTAAGGTCGTCGTACTTATATTTTGTTTCTGTATCTACGGGTTCTTCATCATTACCGCAAGCGACGAGAATAGGGAGTATCAAGCAAAGGCAAAGAAGTATTAACAAAAATCGTATCTTTTTCATAGCTTTCTCCTGTGTGAAATTATTTTCTTCATTATAACATAATCAAATTTGTATGTCAAGGGAAAAATGCAAACATCGGACGTTTTCGTCCGATGTTTGCGAGTTATTAAATCAGATCTTACCGGATTTGTAATCCTCGATGATCTGCTTAAGAGTTTCATTTGCGGAGCTGATCATACTGTCGTACTGAGAAACAACGTTCTTGTTCTTATTATGAACGGTGTTTCTGATGATCTGACCAACAGAATAGTGCAGATATTCGTAAGCAAAGTTTTTAGTAAGAGTGGATTTTACAGTGTCATGACGACCGGTGATAATATCTATCATATGAGCGTCCATATCGTCACGGGTGTAAGCGGTCTTGAGCGCCATTTCGTAATACGGAACCGAAACGGAACGGTAGCTCTCGGACGCCAGAGCTTCAATTACAGCGCTGACCTCTTCGTTTACTCTTTCGATATCAGCGGAAACGGGACAAGCTACCATAACTGTTCCGTTCTGAAGGAAGTTCTTGTAAATCTCCTGCTCCTCGTTAAGCTTCGGGAAAGGAACGATACCAAAGTCCTGCTTCATTTCGCGCATACTGTCTTCCAGAGCCGTGTTGATATTTCCAAGTAAAAACATCACCTTTTCATCCGGAAAATCGTTTTTATGCTCTTCGGGCATACCTTGACCGAGGAACATCCAAGCGCCCTCGTTCTCCCAGTAGCACTCATAGAGCATATCAACGAATGTGATCAATCTGTCATCGATGGGGGCTATTTCTATCATGCCGCGCTCATCTCTGGTGTAGAGCGGAAGATCAGCTGCTTCTCTGAAGTAGTGGGTAGGCTCGCCGGTGTTGAACAGAGAGAAACCGTAGATATCGTTAGAGCCGTCGCCGCCTCTTTCGATATGGGCTTTTTTGGTTATACGGGTGAATTCCTCGAGCGTCCAAGTGCCGTCGAATACCTTTTGATAGAGCTCATTTCCGTCTTTGTTCGGGGAGATGTACTGCTCATAAAGCGCTTTGTTGTAGAATATCGCGCCTGCTATTCCGAGCGTACCGATGGAAATATCGCCGTAGAGAAGACGGTAGTTGTTGTTATCGATGGATGTTTCCATAATAGCGTCTTCATACCACCAGCGCTCGCCTACGTCTATGTATTCGGAATCGTTCAGATCGTAGAAGTAGTTGAAGAGCAGGGGCTGGGTCACCGTGTTATTTGTTGTGAAGACTACCTCGTAAGCTCCGGACATCGTCTGGATATCGATCTTCATAACGTCGATAACGTCCTGCCATGTTGTTGTACCGGACGAGATGTACTCCAGGTCAACGTTCAAGCGTTCCTCGACGGAAAGATTTCTCTCATATATCTTGGAAAAAACTAT
>JAFQPF010000006.1 GCA_017411885.1 Clostridia bacterium | reverse complement strand
CCAAGCATAGTAGGTGGAAAATCGAAGGAGCATAAACAGTATTTTGAGAATGCAAAAGAAATGCTCATAAACATTTTAGAGCTCAATTAAACTTGTTTTCCTACTATTATTTACATTTAAATACAAAAAACCACGGCTTTTGCATTTTGTGCTGCCGTGGTTTTATTGTTTTGTTATTTATTCTTTTTTCTCTTTTCCTTCAACGCCAACAAGCTTGGATAAGATTTTCGATAAGTATTTTGGCGATTTCCACACCACTATTTTCATCTTTTCACCTGTTTGATAATTTTAAATACAACCGCAAAGATGTGCTTTTTGCAGTTGTTATAAGTACCGCCAAGCAAGCGGAGAGAAGCCGCACATAAAAAGGCGCTCCTGATTACATTATATGCACAGGCAGCGCCTTTGTTATTTATTTTTTATGAAGTCCCGAAAGATAGATCAGAAGCACGCTGATATCCGCGGGGTTTACTCCGCTGATCCTTGATGCCTGACCTATATTCATAGGCTTGATTTTATCGAGCTTTTCCGCCGCCTCAAGCCTAAGTCCGAGAATTTCCTTATACGAAATATCCCCGGGAAGTATCTTTTCCTCAAGCTTTCTCTGCTTTTCCACCTCGGCAAGCTCTCGCTTGATATATCCCTCATACTTTATCTGTATGGCAACGGTGGTCGTAACAGATCTTGGAAGCTTCGGTCTGTCCTTATCTATCTTTTCGAGCGCCTCGTAGGTAAGCTCCGGACGGCGTAAAAGCTCCGCAAGTTTGATACCCGTGCTTATTTCGGTTGAACCGTTTTTCAAAAGGCATTCGTTCACCTCTGCCGACGGTGGAATCGTTGTCTTTTCGATTCTCTTAATTTCTTCCTCTATCTGCCTCTTCTTCGTGAGGAATTTTTCATATCTTTCATCCCCGATAAGACCGACTCTGCGACCGATATCCGTTAATCTTAAATCAGCATTATCCTGTCTTAAAAGGAGTCTGTATTCGCTTCTTGATGTCATCATTCTGTATGGCTCGCTCGTTCCCTTTGTTACGAGATCGTCAACGAGGGTTCCGATATATGATGAATCGCGCGTAAGCACCATGGGTTCTTCACCCTTTACGGCAAGTGCCGCGTTTATACCGGCAACAAGGCCCTGCGCTGCCGCCTCCTCATATCCCGAGGTTCCGTTGAACTGTCCGGCTCCGTAAAGCCCCGAAACCGCCTTGAACTCAAGCGTCGGAAGCATCTGTGTAGGCTCTGCGGAATCATACTCTATAGCGTATGCATAGCGCATTATCTCCGCATTTTCAAAGCCGTCAAGTGAGCGGAGCATATCATACTGAACATCGGTAGGCATAGAGGTTGAAAATCCCTGAATATACATCTCGTCGGTATCAAGGCCGCACGGCTCAACAAAAAGCTGATGCCTTTCCTTGTCGGCAAATCTCACGAGCTTCGTTTCAATAGACGGGCAGTATCTCGGGCCCGTACCTACTATATTTCCCGAGTACATAGCGCATCTGTCAAGATTTGAAAGTATAATACCGTGTGTATTTTTATTGGTATAAACCACGTGACACGCCACCTTGTTTACCTCGTCTGAAATAGCGTCCTCGGTTAAAGCTGAATACGGCACAGGGATATCCTCACCGCACTGTTCCTCAAGCCTTGAGAGATCAATAGAGCGTCTGTGTACTCTTGCCGGAGTTCCGGTTTTGAATCTCTGGAGAATTATTCCGAGACGTTCAAGAGATGCCGAAAGCCCGCTTGCGGGCATCATTCCGTCAGGACCTGCCGAATAGACCTTATCTCCTACGAAAATCTGACTTTCAAGGAATGTACCTGCCGCTATTACAACACGCTTGCAGCTCCACACCTCGCCAAGATGGGTTACCACGCCCGACACTCTCACACTGCCGTTTTCTTCACGCTCGGTAAGAATGTCAACTATCTCACTTTGTATAAGACGCAGATTTTTTTCTTTTTCTATAGTCCCCTTCATTATCGACTTATAGGCGTTTCTGTCCGCCTGCACTCTTTTTGAATGGACCGCCGCACCTTTGCCGAGATTTAGCGTGCGCGACTGTATAGTCGCTTTATCTGCTGCGTATCCCATCTCACCGCCAAGAGCATCTATTTCAAACACAAGATGTCCCTTTGCGCTCCCTCCGATAGAGGGATTGCATGGCATATTTCCAACCGCGTCAAGATTTGTAGTAAACAAGACTGTAGGAACGCCCATTCTGGCAGAAGCGAGTGCCGCTTCTATACCCGCGTGCCCCGCGCCTATTACTACTACATCTGTAACAAAATCCTTCATTATTTACCCTTTATATATAAAAATGTAAATGTTTATTTTCTTTTTAGTGTTAAAACGCTATTCTTTCTATAGATGTAACCTTACCGCTATTTGCATCAACATCAAAAATTGCACCCGTAGCACGTGGCTCCCCGCTCGCCGCCTCAAATTTTATCGGTGTGCGGCATCTCTGATGCTTTACAACAAGCTCCGCATTCATTCCCAGCACTCCGCCGCTTTCACCGCACATACCGATATCGGTTATATATCCCGTGCCGCGCGGTAAAATTATCTCGTCGCACGTTGGTACGTGAGTATGAGTTCCGAATACAACGCTGATCTTTCCGTCATAAGCATATCCTATCGCCGCCTTCTCTCCGGTAGCCTCGGCGTGTATATCAAGAACGGCAAAATCGTATTTGCCACTCTCCCTCTCGAGCGCCTTGTCGATGTAAGCATACGGACTGTCAAGCACAGGATCAATATGGATATTACCCATCGCGTTGATCACCATTATCTTATATCCGTTGCAATCAAGAACAGCATATCCAT
>JAFQPF010000082.1 GCA_017411885.1 Clostridia bacterium | reverse complement strand
CTCCTTTTTTCGACCGTTTATTTAATATCGTCAAATATTGTATTTCCGCAAAGCCTTACAAGTATGTCCTCAAGCTCACCGCTGTCGGAAAACTGTATGGTTATGCTCTTTTTCTTGCTTGAATCGGCAATTTTAACGCGCGTACCGAGCTTTTCGGTCGCCTTATTCTCTATCGCCTTGTAATATTCCTTGAGCTGTGCCTTTTCTCCGCTTAAAGGCTCGGTTTTTGGCGGTTTTTTTGAATTTATCCGCCTTACCGCTTCTTCAACGGCACGTACCGAAAGCTCGTCTGCCGCTGCACGCTTTGCAAGCGGAAGCAGCTCGGACTCGTCCTTTAAGCCCAAAAGCGCGCGACCGTGGCCGGTCGTCAGGCTTTGTGAGGAGATCATAGTAAGGATTTCCTCGGGAAGCTCAAGAATTCTGAGCGCGTTTGTTACCGTAACGCGGCTTTTTCCTACCTGCTCTGCGACCTGCGACTGTGTGAGGTCGTATTCGTTTATAAGCAGGCGGTACGCCTTTGCTTCCTCTATGGGATTCAAGTCCTCGCGCTGAATATTTTCAATAAGCGCAAGCTCTGCCGACTTTTTGTCGTCAATATCCATAATAATTACGGGTATTTCGATAAGTCCTGCCATTTTTGAGGCTCTCCAGCGTCTTTCGCCGGCGATTATCGTAAAATAACCCTCATTTGCGCCCGGGCGGACGATTATCGGCTGAATAAGACCGTTTCTGCTAATCGAATCCGCAAGCTCGGACAAGGCTTCGATTTCAAATTCGCGCCTCGGCTGATTCGGGTTGGGTTCGATCTTGGAAAGCCGCACTAAGGTCTTGCCTGAGCTGTCGGCTAACTTTTCGTCAAGTGAATTGTCGACAAAAAGCGAATCAAGGCCTCTGCCAAGAGATGATTTTTTTGCCATTTTCCCTTTCCTTTCAAGGATTTTCGTCATCCAAGGCGTTCAAGCAGCTCGTCTGCTATTTCCTTGTATGCCGCGCAACCCTTAGAGTATTTATCATAATAAAGTATCGGCTCGCCGAAGCTGGGCGCTTCGGTAAGCTTGACGTTGCGAACGATTGCCGTTCTGAAAAGCTTGTCTGCGTAGTACTTTTTAAGCTCGTCCATAACCTGCATTGAAAGATTCAGTCTTCCGTTATACATCGTTATCATAATTCCGACGATCTCAAGCGCGCTGTTGTAATGCTTTTTCACAAGCTTTATGGTCATCATAAGCTGTGTGAGCCCTTCAAGCGCGAAATATTCGCACTGCATCGGGATTATTACGCCGGTGCTTGCGGCAAGCGCGTTGATCGACAAAAGCCCGAGCGAGGGTGGACAGTCTATAATTATGTAATCATAGTCGTCTTTTACGGCTTCAAGCGCGTTTTTGAGTCGAAATTCGCGCTTTTCGGCATCTACAAGCTCAAGCTCTGCGCCTGCAAGCGATATATTTGACGGTAAAACCGAAAGATTCTTGAATTTTGTCTTTATAATTGCATCTGTGGCAAAGCAACGTTCTATTATGACGTCGTATACAGATCGGGAAATATTCTTTTTGCTGATACCGACACCGCTTGTGGCGTTACCCTGCGGATCTATGTCGACGATCAGGACCTTTTTTTCAAGATCGCCAAGAGCCGCGGCGATGTTTACGGCGGACGTGGTCTTTCCGACGCCGCCCTTCTGGTTTACGAGTGAAATTATATGCGCCAAGGCTATTCCTCCGTTATTTGCTTTGTGTATATAATTATATCACTCTCATACGCCAATGTCAAGCGGATATTGCTACTAAATGTTTCACGTGAAACAATTTTTATAAAATTTTGGGAGCAAGATATGTTTCACGTGAAACATTACTTCTGAAGGCTTATTGTGTAGGTCAGCTCGCGCTCGGAAACCTTGCGCTCAAGGCGCGAAGCAAAGCCTGCTTTATCCAAGAGCCTTTTGAGCCGTGCGACCGAATTGTCGATAAGCTCGCATTTGAACGGACGCGCGCGGTGTACCGCCTTACTTGCTCTCTTAGGCTCGGGCTTGACCATTTTCTGATCGAGCGCTTCGCGCATCGTTGGCATATGCTTTATAAGATAATCGATCACGGCGCTTCGCGTGTCGTAATCATCGATAAGTGCGATCTCCGCGCAGACCTGCTCGGACATATTCGCAAGGCTCAGTCTGCGCTTCTCCTCTGCGCTGAGAAGCCCGAGCTTCAAGAGCCTGTTTATCCTTGCGACCGGAATTCCCGAAAAGTGCGCAAGCGAACCGGGCGTGTAGCCGCAGTTTTCGATCAGATACTCAAGCGCGCGGCAGGCTCTGAATATGTCCGCACCCTCCTTTAAGCAGTTTTCGGCAATGATCGTGGCGTCGCGCATTTTAGGATCGGTTATAACGTGGCAGATCATACGCGTCCTGCCAAGCAAGGACAACGCGGCGAAGCGGCGCTCTCCGCTTATAATGTAATGCTTGCCGGACGTCGGATCAAAAAACACGCGTATCGGCTCAATAAGCCCGAAGCGGTGTATGCTTTCGGCGAAGGTGGCAAGATCGTTTTGCTCGTGCGGCAGACGCGGAAGAATATGTATCAGCTCGTCACATCGCAGATACTTGATATAGGTGTTTGGTAAGGTTTTGCCTATGATATTTGTAAGCTCCATAATTTTTCCTCCCTTATGTTTGGTAAGTCCATTTTATCAACAGAAAAGGAAGAAAATGCTCACAATTTGTCGTTTAACTATATTTTTTTGGATATTTTTTAATATCCTGCGAAATATGCAAAAAATAAAACACGGAAACGACGTTTCCGTGTTTTATGGGGTATTCACATAGGCTTTTTTGCAATTTTGGCATAAGCGCGTGGGAATTTGTCGGGGGTGGGCGATATTTTTTTCACCACTATCACGGCTCTTTGTGATTCAGAACCGTCAGACTCAAACAGCGCGCGTTTTTCAAACGCCTCGGTCTCTCCGCCGAAAAGCTTAATTCCGTTTTCGGCTTCCTTGAGCTCGGCTTCTCCGTCCTTTGCCTTTAATGCGACAAAGCTTCCGCCAACCTTTACAAACGGCATTGCAAGCTCACTTAAGAGATTGAGCCTTGAAACCGCGCGAGCCGTCGCGTGATCGAAGCTTTCACGGATATCGGATGCCCCTACGTATTCCTCGGCTCTCGCGCATACTGCCGAAACGTTTTCAAGTCCAAGCTCTTTTGCGGCTTTTTTTACAAAATCGATCTTTTTGCCCGTGCTGTCAAGCGCTGTGATCTTTAAGTCTTCCCTTGCTATCGCAAGCGGCAGCGTGGGAAAGCCCGCGCCACAGCCGATGTCGATCACGCTCGCACCCTTTTTATAGTGCTTGCAGGCGAGAAGGCTGTCGGCAAAATGCTTTGAGATGATATCCTCGGTCTTGTCGATAGCCGTGAGATTTGTGTGCGCGTTTGTTTCTTTTAAAAGAATACAGAGCGAATAGAGCTTTTGCACGGTTTTTTCGCTTAAAAGCTCACAAAGACCGTTTTTTGTGAAAGT
>JAFQPF010000005.1 GCA_017411885.1 Clostridia bacterium | reverse complement strand
TTCTCCTTTTCATAAAATTTCAAAATTCAGCAAGTATAGTATATAACAATATTCGACGAAAGTCAATTGTGAGTTCTTACAATATATTGTGCGCTAAATTGGTGTTTATCACAATATATAGTATAAAAATGGCCATCCTTGATGGATGGCCCAATATATTGTGAGGTGTTAAACTCCGCGCAGCTCGGTACTTGGAACGGCGTGCTTTGCGGCAGCGAGCATGTCCTGCATCTTTTCAATGGAGCAGGGAGAAAAGCCGCTGAGTATAAGATCTCCCGAATCAGTAAATCCCTGAAGAAAATATCTTTTAGCACCGCGTATACGCTCAGCGATCTTAACTATGTCCTCGACCGTATGAAGCTCGTCTACAACGGTAGTTCTGAATTCATAGTCCACCCCGCTTGACATTATCAGATCAATGCTTTCCGATACTCCTTCGGGAAAACGGTGTATTCCGCAGGTAGCCGCATATTTTTCTTCCGAGTTCTTTATGTCCATTGCAATATAGTCAACGAGTCCGCGTTCTATTATTTCTGCGAGCAAAGCAGGGAAGGATCCGTTGGTATCGAGCTTTATAAGCAGACCGCAGGATCGGATGCGCTCCATAAACGGAATGATATCCTTGTGAAGAAGCGGTTCACCGCCTGTAATGCAAACTCCGTCGAGAACGCCCTTTCTTTTTTGTATGTAAGAGAAAAATTCCTCAGTATCGAAGCCTTGTGCGGCATCAGGGCGGATCACCAGCGATGCGTTATGACAGAACGGACATCTGAAGTTACAGCCGCCCGTAAACACGGTGCAGGCAACCTTTGAGGGAAAATCAAGCAGAGTTATTTTCTGAAGTCCTTTTATTTCCATATGATCTGTAATTGCTCCTTTAAAAAATAATAGTAAATTTGATTCAACGTATTGAATAATTATTTTGCCTGTGATATAATAAAGGTAACTTATATTTACCGGAGGACACTATGAGTATAGGTGAAAAAATAAAAAAGCTGAGAAATGCCAAGATGATGACACAATCTGAGCTTGCGGGTGGAGAGATAACCCGAAATATGCTCAGTCGAATAGAGAACGAGGCGGCGCAGCCGTCGCTTGATACCGTAAGATATCTTGCCGCGCGTCTTAACGTATCTCCGAGCTATCTGCTTGCCGAGGGCACGGACGAGTATATGTATATAAAGCATAAGGAGATAAACGATATAAAGCACGCGTATCTTTCGGGCGATTTTCAGATATGCCGAGATATGTGTCTTAATTCCTCGATTCCCGAGGATGATGAGATCAGACTTATACTTGCCGAATCCACGCTTGAGATAGCAATAGAAGCCTTCAACGGCGGAAATCTGAAAGCAGCTTGCGAGCTCTTTGACGAGTGTATAGACGCTTGCTCACAGACTATCTATGAGACGGGGCTTTTCGTTGCAAAGGCAGGCGCGTATTTCAGATATATGAATAAAGTTTCCGGCTCGCTTTCTTCTGAGACGATTGACGAGAACGAAATGTTTGTGTTGCCCGCATTCAGCGACTCTTTTTGCTCTTACGCGCTTAAATTCTGCGATGAAAGCCATTCGCCCACCTCACCCGAACGCGATAGAGAGGACGTATTTGCCAAGCACCTTTATGCAACCGAGCTTATAGAAAAGTCAGATTTTGGCGATGCATACTCCGTGCTTAAAGAGATAATAACGTCGCAAGAGATGATTCCTGAGCCGATGCTTTACTTTGTTTATTCAGATTACGAGCTTTGCTGCAAGGAAATTGGCGATTTCAAGGGAGCTTACGAATATTCTATCGCGCGAACAGAGCTGTTTCAGAAGCTGTTATCCTGACCCTTGCGTATCAGCCTTACCGCATACGAGGATATAAAATAAAATATCGGACAGATAAGTATTGCGCCAATATAGTAAATTATCATCCATACTATATTTATTGCAGAGGGCGCGCCGATGATCGTGATAAAGCTTACGTCGTATATTATCAAGGATATGAGTCTGATCGATGCCCATACGGCTCCGGCTATAAAAATGCATTTGTTGACAGTATTGGAAAGATCGGGCAACCAACGGTGCTTGATAATCGCTTCATCGGGTGCAGGTTTATTTTTTGCTCTTTTTTGAATAACATATGAAATCATAAGAAGGATCCCCATAATTAACGTGTCAGTGCCGAGGACTATCGCGGCAGAGATCATATCGTCTCTCGTTACCGCGCCGCGAATAGCGCCGCCGATTACGGCAGATACGAAATATCTGACCGCGGCCATAGCAAAGAATATTAAAAAGGGTTTTATTCCGCTTTTTCTTTCGCTTACAGCGTATATTATAAACGCAAATGAGGTTGCGTATATGACGATGTCGCAAACCGACGATAGCATATTTATCGACGATAGCACAAAAGCATAAGAGCGCATAACTCCGTCATTTTGTATGAGTATAGTGATCAGCGAAATCAGTATCGCAAAAACAAAAAACGGCACGCAAAGCAGCATTTTTATATTTGAAGATGTGTTGGATCTGTTTTTCATATTTCCTCCGCAAAATCGGTCAAGGTTTATATTAAAATACATTATATCACATATTGCGACCGAATGGGTAATAAATTTGTAAATATTTTTGATAAATTAAAAGCGTTTGGTAAAAAATGAAAAAAATTATTTTTATTGACGGA
>JAFQPF010000081.1 GCA_017411885.1 Clostridia bacterium | reverse complement strand
TAAGCATTTATGCGGATTTCGAGGTGCGATTGTGACAGAAGTAAAAATAGACTTTAATGAAAAAATCGGTAATATAAAGCCAATGCACGCCGTAGGTCAGCCGCCGTTTGTCGGTATTGATTTCAGCCATATCCATTGGCTGAAGGATGCAGGTATTCCATATTCGCGTCTGCACGATGTAGGGGGATTATACGGAAAAAATATGTTTGTTGATATCCCCAATATTTTCCGTGATTTTGATGCAAATGAAAACGATCCTGCAGCATACGATTTTGTATTTACCGATCTGCTGATAAAAGGACTTATGGAAAACAACTGTCCGCCTGTGTTCAGACTTGGTGTAACGATAGAAAACTATTTCAGAATACATCGGCTCAGAATAATACCGCCAAAGGATTTTATGAAGTGGGCGCGTATATGCGAACATATCATCCGCCACTATAACGAAGGCTGGGCAAATGGCTTCGAGTACGGTATAGTGTATTGGGAAGTGTGGAACGAGCCTGACAACGAGCTTTCTGCATTCAATGACGGCAACATATCAAACCCGATGTGGCATGGTACGAAGGAGCAGTATTTTGAGCTTTATGAAGTAACCGCCAAGCATTTGAAATCCTGCTTTGGCGACACAATCAAAGTAGGCGGATATGCGGCTACGGGCCTGTTTTACAGTTTGCTTGATCTGCCAAAGGAAAATGCTCCTCGTTATGCCTATTTCAATCAATTTTTTGAAGATTTTTTCGCTCATCTTAAAAAGACGCAAACTCCAATCGATTTCTTCTCGTGGCATAGCTACGTGTCGACTGCCGAAACCGAGCTGATGGCTGATAATATAGACAGATGTCTCTGTGAATACGGATACGCTGACATCGAAACGCATCTCAACGAATGGAACAATGCAGGGGAGCGTAAGTATCACGGCACAAATATTGCCGCATCAAGATTTGCGGCTATGATGTGTGCTATGCAGAATAAAAAGACGTATATGCTCAACGTATACGACGCACGTATAGGGCTCGGCGATTACGGTTGTCTGTTTGATACACATACGTATCTTCCCAATCTCTCCTATAAGTCCTTTATTGCCTTTAACGAGCTTTATAAGCTTGGCACGCAGGTGAAATGTGAGCTTGAAAGAAACGGGCTTTATGCAGTTGCCGCAACAAACGGTACTAAAAAAGCCGTATTAATAGCAAACGAAACGGAAAACAGCTTTGAGCTTTCGATCCCTGCCTGCGAGGGAATGGATGTATATATCATAAGCGACGTGCATAGCCTCGGTCCCGTTGCTTACGATCCTGCAAGCTTCACGCTTGATAAATACAGCGTTGCGCTTATAAAATAAGCTTTCCTGAAAGCCTTCGTTTGAAGGCTTTTTCGTTTTCGGTTGACATTTGAGTTTATATAAAGTATAATAGAAGTATATTGTTTTCGTGGAGATAAATGATGATATATTACCTTTTTGATTTCGACGGTACGCTTTGTAATACAAACGAGGGTGTGCTTAAAAGCGTTGAATATGCCCTTGAGCAGATGGGCGTTAAAAATACGTTGACCTACGAGCAGATGGCGCCTATGTTTATAGGACCGCCCCTTACCGAATCCTTCCCGTATTTTTTCGGGGATGACAGAGAAAAGGTGCTTGAGGCGATAATACACTTCAGAGACAGATATAACCGTGTCGGTATAGATGAGCACGAGCTTTATGACGGTGTTGTAAAGCTGCTCGAAACGCTTAAAAAGCGCGGCAGGAAGATGTATATATGCTCCTCGAAGCCGAGAGTGTTTCTGACAGCAATACTCAAGCAGTATAATATAAAGCATTACTTTGAAACGATTTACGCGCCTATGCTCGATGAGGACAAGATAACAAAGACCGACCTTATAAATATGGCAAAGGCGGAGATATACGAAAAGGACGCTTCGCCTGAAATTTATATGATCGGAGACCGCAAATATGATGTGCTCGGTGCGCACGCGGCAGGACTTGAATGCATCGGTGTGACCTGGGGAAGCAGTGAACCCGGTGAATTTGAAGCCTTTAATACCGAATATACCGTATCAAGCACAAAAGAGCTTTCAGAGCTTGATAAACGGCTTAGTAAACGGAGTAAATAATGGATAAAAAATGGTTTGAAATGACCGAGGGCGAGCTTGAAGAAAAGCTGTCTACAAGTGTCGTTAACGGGCTAACGAAAAAAGGCGCTGCTACTGCGCGTCGCAAAGCCGGAGCCAATATAGTATTCAGACTTCCGCACGGAAGCTTTGCTTCATACCTTAAGGATATATTAAGCGATTCTTCGTCTGTAATACTTATATTCGCCGTGCTTATAGCCTCGATATTTGAAAATACCGTGAGCGCGTATGTAATCGCAGGGATAATGGTGATTAATTGCTTTGCCTGCGTTTTCACCTACGTAAAGGCTCACAGAGTGCTTGAGGGAATGGGAGAATACTCTCTGCCCGGGGCGAAGGTCGTGCGTGGCGGACACTTGTATCTTGTGAGTATGAACTCACTCGTTCCGGGTGATCTTATCTGCCTGAAGGCGGGTGATATCGTTCCGGCTGATGCAAGGGTTATAAGTGCCGAAAACTTTTACGTATCCGAAAAAGGCGTGACCGATAATACTGATGCCGTGCGTAAAAGTCCGCAGGGTGCTATGGTCGAAAATATGAACAATGAAAATATGTTCAATATGCTTTTCGCCACCTCGGTAGTATTAAAGGGAAGCGCGCGTGCGATAGTTGTCGAAACAGGTGCCAATACGCTTGCCGCACGTAATAACAGCGGCGAGCTCGATTTTGATCACGACAGCCTTGACGTTTTCGTGATGCTGAAAAAATACGGCTCGAAGATCAGTATGCTTATGCTTGCGATGGTCTTTGTGATAATGTTTATCGAGATCGTAACAGGGCTTAATACACGGGGGCTTTACGAAATATTCCTCGGCGGTATGGCACTTGCAGTAGCGGCAATGACAGAGTTTTATACGGCATTCGGATATATCGTAGTTGCCTGCGGACTGTTTGGCGCACGCACCTACAAGCGCAAGACAGGCAATAACAGCGTAATACTAAAAAACATAAACTCGATCGAACGCTTGCGCGAAATAAACTGCATCATATTCAAAAAAGACGGTATACTTACCGAAAGAAACAAAACGGTTGATGCGATGTATTCAAACGGTCAGATATTCAGAGTCAAGGATTACGATAAGGCTGATCCCGATTTTACCGATCTTGTCGAGGCGGCTGTTATAACCACAGGACATTATATGCGTAATGCCCTTGTCGGGCAAGGAAATGAGCGCAGAATACCGTCTCCCGATGAGGAAGCTATAATCGAATGCGCGAAGCGTTATGGGCTTTATAATATCGGACTTGACACAAAATATCCTCTTGTAAGACATAAAAACGCGATCGGAGCTGTCGCTTACGATTATTCGGTCGTAAAAAAAGGCGGTAAGCTATATGCATACCTGCGCGGTGAAGCTAAGCTTATAGTCAATATGTGCTCGCACTACAGTGTCGTTGATACGAGCATTGAAATTGACTCCAAGATCAAGACCGAGCTTATGAACGTGATCGGAGAATACGAAAAGATAAATACGGGTGTTCTTGCATTTGCCGTTTGCGAAATTACTCCGACACAGCTTGAAGCCGGTCCGCTTGCTTTGATAAAACGCCGGGATATGACGCTTGTCGGATATATGGCACTTAAAGCACCACTCTTTGAAAATTGTGCCCTTACGATCGAAAGACTGTCGGGGGCGGGAATAAAGCTTGTAGTTAATTCACCGTCAGCTTCCGGTGAAGACCTTGCCGCGGCAAAAAGTCTCGGCATATGTAAAAGCGATAGCGAGATACTTACAGAAGCGATCATTGAGAACATGAGCGATGAAGCTCTTGCGGCTTCGATTTCGGGATATTCCGTATACGCGGGACTTAAGAATTCTTCAATCAGACGCGCGATTTCGGCATTAAAGGAAAACCAAAATAATGTTGCCTTTTGTGCAGGCTCGCTTTCTGATATATCGGTGCTTGAAAGAGCAGATATCGGTTATACACACGCAGAGTTGCCCGATACCAAAAAGAAGCAGGGAGAGCTTAGCACAAGCGAGCGTGAATCCTGCTCGGATGCCCTTAAATTCAAGGCGGACGTGATAATCCCCGGCACCGGTAAGCGCGGTGTCGGCGGCATTCTTGCGATCGAGAAAAGCATACTTACCTCAAAGCTTATTTACCGCAATCTTATGAATCTGTTTGCCTATATGGCATCTGTGCAATTCGCAAGGCTGTTCATAGTATTGTATTCGGTGTTTACCAAAAACGATCTGTTATCTCCCATACAGATACTTGTAAGCGGACTTGTTTTTGATTTTCTTGCGGTTTTGTCTATAGCATTTTCAAAGCCGAGCGCGCGCACGCTTGATGATTATGAATACGCAAAGCTCGAAATGAAAAATCTGCCCAGATTTGTATTAAGAAACGCATTATTCGGAGTCTTCTGGGCTGCGATGACAATATTTGTTCCGATGATAATAAATCTTACCGGCGCAAGACTTACAGGCGTTGCTCTTGTAAGCTCAAGCTTTGTATCCTTTACTGCTGTCCAGATGTTTACACTTGCAGAGGTAAAGCGGCGCGAAAGTATATTCATTCCGTCGTCATTTGCAATAAATCCGATGTTTGTGCTGACCTGCGTATCTGCGGCAGT
>JAFQPF010000004.1 GCA_017411885.1 Clostridia bacterium | reverse complement strand
GTGTAGGCGCAAATATTTGCATTGTATGTCCTGCATCAACAAGCGCGTCACGAAGATCCTGCGCAAGATGTGCACCCGAGGTCTTTTCAGGCTTGAAATAAGACTCCAGAAATAATACTTTCATTCTACCCCTCCCGTTTCAAATTCATTACTTGCTTTCAGTGTTGACCGTTTCCTTTTTTTCTTCTGCCGTGTTATCTATGTGCAGGCTTTCCTTCGAGGTTCCTGCTTCGTTGGTATATACCTGCTCTGTTTTAAGGACCGTAACTATTGTCTTGAAGAATATCTTTACGTCAAGCCAGAATGTCACGTTCTGCGCGTACCACGCATCCTTAAGACGCTTTTCTCTGACCGTTAGTCCGTTTCTGTAATACGCCTGGGTATAGCCCGTAATTCCCGGCTTTACGTCCATCTTGGCTTTTTCGTCGTCAAGATAGTTGCCGAGCGCTCCCGCACCGCTTGCGCGAGGACCTATAAACGTCATATTACCGATAAGCACGTTCAGAAACTGCGGAAGCTCGTCTATGCTTGTTTTTCTTATGAATCTTCCCACCCTTGTTACTCTGTCGTCATCGGGTGCGTTATATGTAGAGCCGTCCTTGTTGGTCCAGTTCGGAGCATCAACTATCATCGAACGGAATTTATACATATCGAAAATGATACTGTCCTTGCCTATCCTTTTTGCCTTGTAAAAGATCGGTCCGCCGTCATCGAGCTTGATCGCTATTCCGACAACCGCGATTATAATTGCAAGGAACGGAAGCGCGACAAGTCCGATCACTATGTCTGCCGCCCTTTTTACAACCTTTACGTAAAAGCTTTTGCTTCTTGCTTTGTTTCCCATATTTACTCCTCTGCCACGTCTATAACGATATGATCCTTAAGTATCTTCTTCGCCGCCTCAGCGCGTGACTCCGCCTCATCCGGAGTATTTCCCTCGGCGATAACCCATCCGCAGTTATCGGATTTGTCGGTATATACTCTCTGTACGTCACCGACACCCTTTCTCATAACGACCTCAAGCACGCCGTCCTTTCCTGTAACGTCATCCATCGGTCTTATTTGCGAAATAACACCCGGGTTATAAATAAGCAGTCTTGTTGCGATACACCGATTGGTTTTGGGTTTGGCGTCCGCCCTCTCGCCGAGCGCAAGCGCTATAGTATTATCAATAACGCTGACACCTCTTGAAAGAGGTACGAGGTGCGAGGCTATAAGATTCTGTCCGATACGTATTCCGCAGTCTATTATATACGGCTTCGAGTCATCTTCAGACAAAATAACGTCGAAATTAACGCTTCCCATATTAACTCCAAGCGCCTTTACCGCCTTTATCGCTTCTTCGCTTATAAGTCTTTCGGCTTCTTTGCCAAGACCAGAGGGAGTTCTGTGACCGTAGGAAATATCCTCGTTACTCTCGCCTTTTCTCAAAAAGGTAGTCTTCACTATCGCGTACACGTATACCTCGTCACCGCTGACGAACACCTCTACGCTGTATTCCTCGCCCTTTATAAAGCCTTCGGCATAAACCTCACCGTATCTCGCGCTTTCAAAAGCATAGTCAAGCGCGTCCTTAAGACCGGATACGCTTTCAACAACGCTGACTCCCTTACTTCCCGAGCCGTCACTCGGCTTGATAACGCAGGGGAATGAGAACTCACAGCCATCAGCCTCGTCGCGCGAGCGCATCTCAAAAAAGTCACCCTTGATATTGAGGCCTGCCTGTGCAAGCGCCTTCTTGATTTTGTACTTGCTCTTTGAAATCTCTGCCGTTTCAACAGGAAGTGCGGGAAGTCCGAGCTCCCTGCCTATATATGCAACCGTCGGCAAGGTAAGTGTTGCGCCGTATGTCATAACGGCGTTAACTCCAAGCTCTCTTGCATATTCAAGGCAAGCCTGCTTATCCATAACGTCGGTACATCTGTAGCCCGTTGCGTGCTCAAATCCGACTGCATTGGGATTGTAGTCGACGCAATAAGCCTCGTGACCGAGCTCGCGTATTCTCTTTATAAGCGGAGTCTGGTAAGCACCTGCTCCGACAACAAGAATTCTTTTCATCAGCTTTGCCTTTCGAGTTTTATTCTCCGTCAAAAATGTTTTCGCCTATATGATCAAGAGCTGCCTGTGCACGTTCCTCTGCAATTTCGGCGCTTTCTGCTCTCGCTATCACATAACCCATACCGTCAAGGTTGGTGTGGTACTCGTTAACAGTCTGTCCAAGCTCAAGATGATGATATATTTCAACGCCGTATTTCTTTTCAATTTCTGCGAAATCGGGAAGTCTTTTCACAATTCCACCGCCAAACGCAAGCAGTCTGGTCGTGACAGCTCCGTGCTCTCCGGCAGTCAGGTCCACTCTATCACCGACTGCATTGCGAATCATATTCGCAACGTAATCAATTCCCGTACCGTAAGGAATAATGCACGGGCCGATCATATTTCCACCCATTCTCGCACCGATATCAACTATGTATATCTTGCCCTCGGGAGTAATCAGCATATCCATATTCACTGAGCCGAAATTGACTCCAAGCGCCTTAAGGGCCTTGCGAACGCACAAAGTGGCGCGCTCTTCTACCTCTTTTGGAAGGTCTGTGGGAATAGCATGTCCAAGCTCTGCGTAATACGGAGGCTCCGTCATCCATTTGCGCATAATCCCAAGCACGTGAGCTTCACCGTTTACAACAAGACTCTCCGCGCCATATTCTCTGCCGTTTATGAAGGTTTCTATCACCGCACGGTGAGTAATTGATGAATTCATAGCATCCGAACACGCTCTCTCGAGCTGCTCAGGAGCGTCCACTCTGCTTGCTCCTCGACTTCCGGAACCATCACACGGCTTTACCATAACAGGATAAGAAAGCTTCTTACCAAGCTCGACTACGTCCGTGTTCTCATTTATCTCGTAAGCCTGCTCGGTATCGTCGACGTTGTTATCGTAAAGACACTTACGGATAAGATATTTGTTTTTTATTCTCTTTGCCGCCTCATAGTCGAGTCCCGGAAGGCCAAGCTCCTTTGCAATATAAGCGGCCGTCAGTACACCGTAATCGGTCGCCGCTGTCAGAACTCCATCTATCTTCTGCTCTTTCGCGTATTCAAGACACGCCTTTTCGTCAACTATATTTATGACCGCGTGCCCGTCCGCACTGTCAAATCCGACGGCTTCGGGATTTGCATCGACCGCAAGCACGGTATAACCCAGCAGCTTTGCACGTCTGATTACAAAATCCTGCAAAAAGCCTGCACCGATAACAAGTAATTTTTTCATAATCTCTTTTCGTTATCCGAATCCGCTTCAGATAACT
>JAFQPF010000080.1 GCA_017411885.1 Clostridia bacterium | reverse complement strand
CCCCCGAGGACAATCCCTTTATGGCAGGCGCGTTCCACGGTGTCGGCGAGGGAGATGCTGTCGTAAGCGTCGGCGTATCCGGCCCAGGTGTCGTATCAATCGCGATAAAACGCGCAGGCGATTGCGATTTCCAGGCGCTCGCAGAAACAATAAAGAAAACGGCGTTCAAGATAACGCGTGTCGGTCAGCTCGTTGCGCTTGAAGCATCAAAAAGACTCGGCGTGCCGTTCGGTATCGTTGACCTTTCTCTCGCACCCACTCCGGCAATAGGCGACTCGGTCGCGCATATCCTTGAGGAGATGGGGCTTGAATCCTGCGGCGCGTGCGGAACGACCGCGGCACTTGCGCTTCTCAATGATGCGGTCAAGAAGGGCGGCGTAATGGCATCCTCAAGCGTTGGCGGACTTTCGGGCGCGTTTATTCCCGTGTCCGAGGACCAGGGTATGATAGACGCGGTCACCTGCGGTGCGCTCACGATAGAAAAGCTTGAAGCGATGACAGCCGTATGCTCGGTCGGACTTGATATGATAGTGATTCCGGGCGATACGAGCGAAGACGTTATAAGCGGTATAATCGCGGACGAAATTTCGATCGGTGTAGCGAATACAAAGACTACAGCCGTGCGTGTAATTCCGGCATACGGAATGAACGTGGGCGACGTTGTTGATTACGGCGGACTTCTCGGTCACGCGCCGGTAATCAAGGTCAATAATTATTCCCCGGCGAAATTCATCGCGCGCGGCGGTCGCATCCCCGCACCGATACACAGTCTTAAGAATTAAGCAAATCAACCCCACCGACAAATTTATGTCGGTGGGGGTTTGTCATACTATGAGCCTTCTCCAGTGGGAGAAGGTGTCGGGCGCAAGCCTGACGGATGAGGTGCCGTAAAATTTTATAAAATAGCATTTATGAGAGGATACACTCTCGCAACGCTAATTTTGATAATACTATTGACAAAAAATACAGTTGGGTGTAAAATATCTATGCTACGTAATTTTATAACTTTACGCAAGTGTGTATTTTTAATTTTGGTAAAAGTACACGCTCCATTTTCATACTTGCGTATAAAGTGTTTAAATTGCGTAGCAGCAACGAGCGGTGTATTTTTCGGTGCATCGCCTTGCGATGCACTTTTTTATTTTTTGGAGGAAAATGACTATGAAAAAGAAAATTGTAACAACATTATTGCTCTTATGCACGCTTATCGCACTTTGCGCTGTGACAGTATCAGCAACTACTGTGGCATCCGGCACATGCGGTGCACAAGGAGACAATCTCACCTGGACACTTGATGACACTGGCACCCTCACAATAAGCGGTGAGGGAAAAATGGAGGATTGGACTATTTTAGAGCATGCACCGTGGTATTCAATTTGCGATTCAATAAAAGATGTTATTATAGGCGATAACATCACTTCTATTAGCAATTATGCATTTGATTATTGCAAAAGTATTTCGAGCGTGAGAATACCCGACAGCGTCACTTCTATTGGCAAGTATGCATTCTATCAGTGCGACGCTCTTACCAGTTTCAGTATGCCAGACAGTATTACTTCCATTGGTGATTCAGCATTCGGCGCTTGCGATAAACTTACTAGCATAAACATTTCTGCTAACGTTACTTATATTGGAACAGCCGCGTTTTCACCCTGCGTAAGTCTCGCTAAGATAACTGTAAATAATAACAACGCCTATTTCTCGTGTGATGAACGTGGTGCGCTATTCAATAAAGATAAAACACAACTCCTTTCATATCCGGCCGGTAATACTAATACGTCGTATATTATACCTGATAGTGTTATTTCTATTTGCAATTCTGCGTTTTATGGTTGCAAAAGTTTGACGAACATAAGCATTGGTGATAACGTTACTTATATTGGAAGTAACGCGTTCTACAACACCGGGTATTACAATAACGAATCAAACTGGGACAATGATGTTTTGTATATTGGTAACCATCTTGTTAACGCGAAAGACAACATTAGCGGTTCATACACAGTCAAAGCAGGAACAAAAGGTATTACAGGTTATGCATTTGATCTTTCAAACCTTAACAGTATAATTATACCTAATAGTGTTACTTACATCGGAGATGGGGCTTTTTGGGGATGCTATGATCTTACGAGTATAGACGTTGGCGACGGCGTTACTTATATTGGTGATTCTGCATTTTATGGTTGTAAAAATCTGACGAACATAAGCAAGGGCAATAGTATTACTTATATTGGCGATTTAGCAT
Source organism: Clostridia bacterium (assembly GCA_017411885.1). Next base: position 8,327 of record JAFQPF010000080.1, on the reverse strand, counting down.
TCCACAGTTGTAAAAGTCTGATAAGTGTAAATTTACCAAATAGTGTTGTTTATATTGGTAACTATGCGTTTTATAATTGCACAAGCCTAGTGAGCATTCGCATCCCCGAATGTGTTACTACTCTCGGGGATTGGACATTTTGCAACTGCGACAGTTTAATAAGCGTGAATATACCTGACAAAGTTACATCTATTGGCGAGAGAACGTTCTATGATTGTGAAAATCTAACGGAAGTGAATATTCCCGACAGTGTCACTTCTATTGGCAATGAATCGTTCTTCAATTGTGACAGCCTTACTAATATATACTATTTCGGAACAGATGCTGAATGGAATTCTATCAAAACAGGAGTTGATTGGAAACCTTCAAATGCAACGATTTACACCGATTGCATTTGGATTATTATGTATGATGCCAATGGTGGAGAAGACGCGCCCGAAAGACAATTTAGAAAAGGTGGTATAAATATCGTTCTTAGTTCTGAAGTTCCTACTCGTACTGGATACATCTTCATAGGTTGGTCTACAAGTGCAAACGGCGAAGTTGAATACAATCCAGGCGACACATATTCGGGCAATAGTAAGATAACGCTTTATGCAATTTGGGCTGCCCCCGGTGATATAAACCATAATGGAAGTATTGATTCTAACGACTCGGTAACCTTCGCACGCTATTTAGCCGCTTGGGAAGGATATATAAAACTAAAAATCACGATTGAAACTGCCGATCTTAACACGGACGGATTTGTCAACTCAGTTGATTCCATAATCCTATCGCGCCATCTCGCAAAATGGTCAGGTTATCTTACTCTGCCAGTAATGTCATAACCACCGGTTGATAGCGATATCCCCATTTGGGAGTTAACATAAGCCTTCTCCCAATGGAGAAGGCTTTGTTGCGATTTGTGATATAAAAACTTTTTTGTAAAAATTATCAATGGAACACTGTGCCGACAAAGACCGCCTCGTCAAGCGAAAAATAATCATTCGTGTTGCTACTTAGCCCGCTTGCCTTCCACGCTCTGTCAAAGCTTATTTCTTTGATATTACTTAGGATTATGTACGTTGTATCCTTGACCGCATTGTTAAGCCTGCCTGTCACCTCAAGCTTATATTTATAGCTTCTGCCATCGCACTCCCAAGTCCCGTCGCTCATTTCCTTAAACTCCTTGTATATGTGCTCGTCGGGAAGCTCGCCCTGTGTATATGCAATAGGCTCGGTTACCTCGTAGGTCTTTATAACACTTGGTGCCTTCGCGCACGAAACAAGCAAAAACAGTAGCGCAAGAAAAAGTGAGACTATGCTTATTATCTTCATACCGATTCTCCTTAACAGGTTTTGTGTTTTTATTGTAGCGCAGTTAAATGATGGTAATATGACGAAGGCATAAAGACTACGCGAAAACAAATTACAATTTACAAAAACAGCTCCCTGCGGGTGCAGGGAGCTGTTTTTATTCGCCCTTTTTGAGCTTGCTTTGTGCTTTAAGTCTGTTTGCCGTATTGAGTATTCGCTTTCTTAAGCGTAAGCTCTTGGGAGTTATCTCGATAAGCTCATCGTCCGCGATAAACTCTATCGCCTCCTCAAGGCTCATTATCTTAGGCGTTACAAGTCTGAGCGCCTCGTCCGCACCCGCTGAGCGTATTGCGGTCAGGTGCTTTTTCTTACATACGTTTACTGCTATATCGCCTACCTTCGGCGATTCGCCGACGATCATTCCCTCGTATACCGGTGTCTGCACGCCGATGAACATCTGTCCTCTTTCCTGAGTATTGAAAAGTCCGTACGAGGTCGATTCACCGTCCTCACTTGCAACAAGCGAGCCGGTATAACGGAGTGTTATATCTCCGCGGCAGGGCTGATATCCGTCGAATATCGAATTGAGTATACCCTCACCCTTTGTATCGGTAAGAAATTCGCTTCTGTAACCGAACAGGCAACGCGCCGGGATACTGTATTCTATTCTCCATCTGTCGCCGTGCATATTCATTTCAAGAAGATCGCCCTTACGCGAACCGAGCTTTTCTATTACCGCGCCCTGTAAACCGTCCGGCACGTCTATGGTAACGCGCTCCATAGGCTCGCACTTAACGCCGTCTATTTCCTTATAAAGCACACGCGGTGTGCTGCAGGCAAGCTCATAGCCCTCTCGGCGCATAGTTTCAAGAAGTATCGAAAGATGCATCTCTCCGCGTCCTGCGACCTTGAAGCTGTCGGTCGTGTCACCGTCCTCAACTCTGAGCGACACGTCCTTAAGAAGCTCCTTATAAAGACGCTCTCTGAGCTGACGCGAGGTAACAAACTTACCCTCCTGACCTGCAAGGGGGCTGTCGTTTACCATAAAGGTCATTTCCATTGTCGGCTCGCTTACCTTTACAAATTCAAGCGGCTCAACACAGTCAAGCGCGGTAAGCGTGTCGCCTATATTTATCTCCTCAGCTCCCGAGAAGCATACGATATCGCCCATCTTCGCATCATTTACAGGTACTCTCTTAAGTCCGTCTATCTGATAAAGAGCGACGATCTTTGCCTTTTTCATTTCACCCGGCTTATGGAAGTTTGAGATCGCAACCTCCTGTCCGAGCTTTACCGAGCCGCGCTCGATACGTCCGATACCGATACGGCCTACGTAATCGTTATAGTCAATAGCCGAAACCAGAAGCTGAAGCGGTCCAACGTCATCCCCCTCGGGCGCGGGGATATAATCAAGAATCAGATCAAACAGGCACTTAAGGTCAGCGTCCTGCTTGTCCGGTGTAAGAGAAGCCGTGCCTGCTCTTCCCGAGCAGAACACCATCGGGCTGTCGAGCTGTTCATCGCTTGCATCAAGTGAAATAAGCAGCTCAAGCACCTCATCCTGCACCTCGTCAAGGCGCGCATCGGGCTTATCGACCTTATTTATAACCACGATAACACGGTGGTTAAGCTCAATAGCCCTCTGCAAAACGAAGCGTGTCTGAGGCATAGGTCCCTCTGCCGCATCCACGAGCAAAAGAACGCCATTTACCATTTTGAGTATACGCTCTACCTCACCGCCGAAATCGGCATGGCCGGGGGTATCTATGATATTGATCTTTTTGTCCTTGTAATGCACCGCGGTATTCTTTGCGAGAATAGTAATTCCGCGTTCGCGCTCAAGGTCGTTTGAGTCCATAACTCGATCGTCTGTAGCCTGATTTTCGCGGAATATACCGCCCTGCTTTAACAGCTCATCCACAAGTGTGGTCTTACCGTGGTCAACGTGGGCGATTATGGCAATATTTCTTAAATCTTCTCTTATCAAGGTTTTATTCTCCTTAACTTACAACTTCCCAATTTTAACTATTATATTTTATCACATTTTTAGCTCGTTGTATATAGTTATAAACACATATTTTGGTTTTTGACTCAAATATTTAATGTTTATTTTTCACAGAGATCGGGTGTTTTTTGCCTTATAAAGCTTATAAAAAAGCATTGCCGACTGAGTAAAGCCATCCTTTATGACGCCGTTTTCTATCATACCATCAAGCTCGCCCTCGCTTACCCAGCACGAGCCCTTTATACCCTCGTGACCGATATTCGCGTTTATTTCTCCGCCGTTTATCTTCACAAGGTAAAATCCAACCTCCGAGCTCATAATACCGGTATCGGGGCGGCTTCTGCCGATAAGCACGCACTCTTTTATCGCGCTCTTTTCTATGCCGAATTCCTCATAAAGCTCCTTTGCGGCGTTTTCTTCTTCAGTTAGTCCTATTTCAAGAAATCCGCGCGGAAGCTCTCCGTGTGAAAAATCGCGGATGCTGTGTCTGTAAACGTCAATTATGCCAATAAGCGGTTCTTTCCCCTCGCGCTCAAGAAGCGGTATCATTACCGTTCCGCCCGCGCCCTTGGTTATATGTATCACGCGCACGTATCTGAAGCGATTGCCGTTTTCGCCCTCGACCAGATCGGCAACGACGTAATAAAAGGGATAATTATCAAGCACGAGCCCGAGGCTCTTGCCGGTTGTCTCCTCAAACTCAAGCATCGACTTAACGTCGGTTATGATCGTATACGCTCCGCCTTCTGTATTTACAAACATTTCAGAGCGCTTTTCTAAAAGATACCCGTAGCCGTTGTACCTTTCATCAAGCTCATCGTCGGTAAAGACCGGATATTCGGCGATCTTTTTGCCTCTGTATTCCTTTACCCACATATATTTTCCGGTCTGCTTCTCTATCGTGGTCGGACCGAAATCCTCATCATTTTCAGGAACATATGCTTCAAATACTTCCTTTTCCACCGCGTGTGAGCATACGTGGCGTATGAGCATCTGCCTGATCCTTTTTAATTCCTTTTTATCAAAAGCCATATATTACTCCAATCTGTAGCATTATTTTTCTTTGGTTTCAAAGCCGATTCGAACGACCTTGTTTTCGCCCTTTTGCGTGTCGATCGCAAGCCTTTCTCCGTTTGTTATTTCAAAAGCCGTGCTTGCTATCTGCACTCCCCTTTCATCCACCGAATATTCAAGCCTTGAAGCTGTTTCGGCGTTTGAATTAAGCGCGCTTTCAAGCTCGCTCAGCGTGCGGCTTTCGTCTATCCTTGCTCTTATTCCCGCAAGGTATTCGTTAAGCTCGTCAAATTTTATCGTTCTTCCCGTTTCGCTGATACTTACAAAGCTGTCGTGACGGCGGGCTTCAAAGCGTCTGTTCTTAAGGGATACGTAGTCATCATCAAGCATCGGCACGCTTGCCTCGCTTGAATAGTTTCTGAACTGATCGGCTGAAATAAGCGAGCCTACAACGTAATTGTAGCAATCGTGAAGCGCATCGTACATGGGATCAAGCACCGCCTTACGCTTTTCTGCGTCCGCAAGCGAAAGGATCGCGTTTTCCTGAAGCTTGTTCATATTAAATCCGTCAAGCTTTCCGTGAAGTATACGGTCAAGCTTGACCTTATAATGAGTGCGCTTGTAACCCTTTTCCTTCACGTCGGGCAGGCTTTGAGTGATAATATCGTGTATTGTACGCTCAACAAAAAAGCCGTCCGATTTTCTGTTATAAGAGTTATCAAGCCATTTTGTCAGCAAAAGGTCGCTGTTGCCTATACTTTCGTTATGCTGATAATAAAATGTTCTTGAAATCGCAGGGCAGTTTTCGTCAATAAGGCGCAGGTTTTCCTTATACCTTTTTACAAACAGATATTCGTCCGTGCCCGCGTTTATAGCCGTGAAATACGCGCTTTCAAGCTCGCATTTTCCACGCAGATAATCCGCGACGTGCTTGCGCGCTTTCATTATGTCGGCATTAAGCCCGGCATCATCCGTGCAATTAAGGAATCCAAGCGAGCTGCTCCATTCAAAGTCGGCTCTTTCAAGCTGCTTTGCCGCGTATTCACGCACGCTCACGCTATTGTAAAACGAAAGGTTTATGTATCCGCGCTTATAAAGATCAAGATATCCCGGATGCTCTGCGAGCGAAAGCAGTATATCGTGGTCGATTATCTGATTTGGCGAAAGTATTACCGGCTTCATTGTCAGAAGCAGATTCATTATCGGAAGCTCTATATCGCTCACGCCGAAGCCGCGGTGACTTGCTATCGCGCTGTCAAAATCGGCGACGTAGAAGGATGAAAGCAAAAATGATTTATCTATACCGTGTGGCAGGTATATAAGCGCAGAAAGATTTTTGTTTTCCCTTAAGCTGTTATGAAGCTCGCCCGAGGATATAAGCGATGAAAGCAAGCTATCGTTTTCATCATTAAAAGACGCGTATTTTTCAAGCCCCTTAAAGATCTCTCGCGCGCTTTTAAGGCTTGTATTATAAGCCTCTTTGCCGATCGCTTTGATTTTATCAAGATGGCAAAGCAGAGGCCTTGCGTATTCGCTGTAAAAGTACTTTTCAAGCCCTGCATTTTCGTATGCCTGAGCATACATGACGCAAAGGTGCGCCTCTGCTTTTACAAGCAACGAAAGAGCGTCAAGCTCAAGTGTATTATTATAACCTCCCGTTATTTCAAGCGCATCCTTTGCGCAGATGACCGCGCGGTTAAATAACGAGCCTGCCTGCTCTTTTTCCGTTCCGACCGCTTTTTCAAAATACGAGCCTGCTATAATATTCTGCCACTCTGCCTTTATAAGATGCACTCCGCCATTTGCACGTGAAATGTCGAGCGATATGCCTGTGCATTCGGCAAAATCCTTAAGTGTGGGTATCAACTCCTGCGGACTTTTTAAATACAGCTGCAAAAGCCTTTCCGCAGCATATATGCTATGCTCTTTTTCTATGTACATAGCGTACAGATAGCACAAGGCAAAAGAGCCTATAAGCAGAGCTTTGAGATCATGCCCTGCCTTCAATTTTGTTTTAGTATCTATCACCGCACCTAAAAGCGCACGCGTTTCGTCGGTAAGACTGAAAAGCTCGCTGTCATAATTTTTGAGCTCAAGCGCGTTTAGCATACCCGAATATATCACGCGCAGGATAAGCTCCAAAAGCTCAAGCTCGCTGTTGTCAGACCATATCTCGCTTGCGCTCAGAAGTCCCGAGCTGTCAAGCGAAAGCTCATAGCGAAGATTCTTTGCCACGAGTATATCTTCACCGTCAAAGGACGGATATATCGCCTTTATTTCAAGCAAGCGTTTAAGATATGCGTTGTTGTAAAGCACCTCACATTTCAGTTTTTCCCTGTTTATCTTTTTAAGCAAGGGTATCAAAAATGCGATCAGGCATCTGTCCTTGCGGCTTTCGGGATACATAAGCATACTTTGTGCAAAAGCCTTGCCGGTATTTGCAAATGCGCTTACGATAAGCTCGCACAAAAGTGCGTAAAGCTCCTTTTCATCGACTCTTTCAAGTCTTGCTTCCTTAAACGATCTCATTCGGCAAAGCATAGCATCAAACACGCTTCCTTCAAAGCCCGGTTCCTGCGAAAGCTTAAGCCAGAGCGAGTGCGCAAGCTTATACAACACCTCTCTTAAAATGTCGGTCGGCTCCTGGTCAATATCGGCTCTTTCATTATGTATTTTCTTTATCTGAGGCAAAAGCACTCTTTTAAGTCTGCTTATAAGTCCTGTACGGTCGGTGCGCCACGCGTTTTTGATAAGCTGACTAATGAGAAAAAAATTATTCTCGGGCGTATATACCTCGCATACGGTAAAATCTCTTACCGCATCCACCCTTTCCTTTATCGGGGCAAGTATATAACTACCGATAAGAGTATCCCTGAGCTTATAGTACGCATCGTATTTGCGCCCGAAGCCGAATGCTGAAGTAAGCTCTTTGAGCACTGTAAGCGCAAGCTCACGGCTATTTTCATCCGCATTTGCCGTGTACTGCTTATAAAGCTGTGACTTTTTGTATTCAAGCAAAGCGCGCGCATGCGAGCCGGCGCTTGAAAATGCGCTTTTGCTTATACCCGCTTCCTCAGCGTCAAGGCAGAGAAATCCATCGAGTATTTCAAAAAATCTTACAATATCGGTTTCGATCAGATCCTCGTTTGCAGAGCAAAGCCCGTTTACTGCACATATACCGAAAAATGATGACGCGCTGTCGCTTGTGACCGAGCCGTAATAGGTCGAAAGCGCAGTTTTCTTATTCATAAGTCCTTTTTCTTTTTCAAGCCACTCTCTGTAAGCCTTATGAGAGGGCATATACTCTGTTTTAGGCATAAACGCACCGTCCTGTATATATTTCGACTTACATTATAGCACATTATCTGCCTGTATTCAATATTTTTTACTGTGAAAGGTCACCCTTATTTACACAAGGGTGACCTTTTTGTTTTTACCAGGAAACAAATGCTGTCTGAGGATTGAGCGCCTTGCCGTCCTTTGTGACCTCTATATGAAGGTGAGGTCCCCATGCGTTGCCGCTTTCACCCGAGTATCCGATAAGCTCGCCTTTCTTTACCTGCTTGGTAAGAAGAGTTGCCGTAGTTACGCCGCTTACCTGACTTGAGGAAAGGCGTCTGCTTGCAATCGAGGTCTTCTTGCTCTCTATGCCAACAAGGCTGCTTAAATGAGCCATCTTTATTCTGTAGCCGCCCTCCGAGGATCTGAAATCAACCCAGTTGCCATAGGATACGAGCGTGCCGCCTGCTGTCGTCTGCTTAAGGTATACCGTACCGTCGCAGGGCGCGTAGATAGGCGTACCGTTTGCCTTGTAATCGCACTTATAGCCATTAGTAGTCGCGCTCGAACCGGTGACGGTCAAACCGCCCTTGATCGGAGAAAGCAAACCTGCGCTCTGATTCTTGATCTCCTTAACCTTGGAATCGGAGATCTTTGTGATATTAAAGCCCTGACGAGTGTTCTGCGAGCGCATAAGCAAGAGCTTTGTGCCGGTTTTTGCAGAGCTGTTCAT
>JAFQPF010000079.1 GCA_017411885.1 Clostridia bacterium | reverse complement strand
TGATAGCTGTTTGTGAAGGTAACCTTTTGGGAAGAGAATACAATGACGTTGTAAACGGGCACGTTATACTGTCCTTCTGACTTGAAGATGTTTGTTATAACCTTTGAATGGGTAGTGTTCTGGTATAATGGGTTATAAAAGCTGATTCGCTTATCATTATATATCTGCGTCCAGTACTTAGTGTCCCCGTTAATGATCTTGCCGTTATGACTTTTAAGCTCAATAACGTAAACTCCGCTTCTGAGTATCAGAACGGCGTCCATTTCGGCGTATTTATCTCTTTCACCGTTTGTGTACGGGATATAGACACCGCTAAAGACCGCGGAAGGAGAAAACGCCTTTTCCAGTAATTCCTTCAAACGCTTTTCGCTTGGCTTTCCGTAATTCTCAATTTGCTTGATTCTTTTAGCCGATTTGATCTTTATTACCAAGAACAGCAGAGCTGCAGCAAAAATGATTATGCCGACAAAAACGGCAATCAAAGGCACGAGATTGTTTTCGAGCATTTATGTCAGCCTAATTCCTTTTCAAGGTATTTAGCCATATCGCCAACGCTTGTAAGCTTCGAAAGCGCCTTTTCGTCGATCTCGCAGTCATATTTATCCTCGATCTCGAGAACAAGCTCTGCAAGCTCTATTGAATTAACGCCGAAATCACGTCTGAGGTCGGATTCTTCGGTGATTTTTTCGGGATCGATCTTAAGCTGTGTTGCTATTATTTCTTTGAGTTCGTTAAACATAGGTTTGCTCCTTTTCGCATATTGCAAATTAACAATATTATACTATAATACTTGGATTATGTCAACCGAATAAGTTAAATTTGACGCGTGGCGATCTTCAAATACTCTGCATCCTCAAGCGAAAGATAGGGCAAGAGCTTATTTCTGACAAGCTCGTGATATTTGTTTACGTTATCTACGTCCTCGGAAGTGAGAAGTGACAGGTCAAGACCGTCAATGTCGATCGGACAAAGGGTGAGCGGCTCAAATTTGCAGAATTTACCGTATTCGGTTTCGCCGGCATCCACGCATAAAAGAGCGTTTTCCATCCGTATTCCATATTTTCCGTCTTCATAATACCCGGGCTCGTCCGAGGTCACCATTCCGGGTACAAATTCAGTAACCGTATCCTTATAGCTTATTCTGACAGGACCCTCGTGAACGCTAAGCATATAGCCGATTCCGTGCCCCGTGCCGTGTCTGAAATCTATGCTGTATTTCCATAATGTTTCGCGTACGATTCCGTCAAGCACGGCAGATTTTGTGCCGAGAGGGAAGTGCATATTCTGAAGCTTTAGCATAGCTTTGCATACTAAGGTGTAATTTCTACGGAATTCGGGAGACGTATCACCAAGAATAAACATTCTTGTAACGTCGGTAGTTCCGCCGTTATATTGACCTCCCGAGTCTACGAGAAGGGCGCCCTTGCGATCTATGCGTTTATCGCTTTCATAAGAAGGTGAATAATGAATTATAGCCGCATTCTCCGCGTATGCCGATATAGTATCAAAGCTATTATAGTTGAATTCTTTGCACTCTCTCCTGAATTCAAGCAGCTTACGCGCCGCACCATGCTCGGTCACACCATCTGACGCCGAGGATTTTATATAACGCATAAACCTGAGAAGAGCTATCCCGTCATAAATATGAGTTTTTATCATATTATCAATTTCGGTTTTGTTTTTAATCGCTTTTAGTCTCTGAGTAGGACACTCTGCATCAATAACGGTTGTGTCTTTAGGCAGTGAATTAATAACGCTTGCGTTTACCGTATTTTTGTCTACAAGTACGTTTTTCTCATTAATTGATGAGATATACTCACTAAAGTCGTTGTATTTGAGCACGGATATGTCATCTGTTTCGAGAGAGGGCAATACCCCTTGAGCTGCTTGGGTATCAACAAACAGAAACGCATTATCTTGCGTAACGTACCCGTACGAGTAAAACACGGGAGTATTTTCAACGTCACAACCGCGCAGGTTGAATAGCCACGCAACGTCATCGAGAGACGTAAGTATGAGGCCGTCAGCACCGACTTCTTTCATTTTGCTGCGTATCATACCGAGCTTTTCTTTACGGCTAATCCCACACAGGGACAAATCAAGCTCAACAATTTCAGAAAACCACTGCAACGGCATATGCGACGCTTCGGTAATAGGATTTGATTCCGAGCAAACTGATATACCGTGCTTACTCAGTTCCGTTGAGAGCTTTTCGTAAAATGAAGCAGACACAAGTGTTGGATCAACAAAGACGGTATCGTTTCCGTTGAGATTCTGCCCGCAAAGGTCAACGAGATTGGGCTCTCCCGGCATTCCGGAGCGCACTAGGTCTATTCCTGTGCTTTCAAGCTGCTTTTCTGCTTGTAAAAAATATCTGCCATCCGTTATCAGAAAGGCGGCCTTTTGGGTTATAAATAAAGTTCCGGCAGAGCCGTCAAAACCGGAGAAATACTCTCTGTATTTGAAGCAATCGGCTACGTATTCAGACAGGTGTGGGTCGCTT
>JAFQPF010000078.1 GCA_017411885.1 Clostridia bacterium | reverse complement strand
GCTAAGAACATCACCCATTTGCTTGAAGCTGTTTTTTGTAAAAAGCTCACATTATATTGACTTTTCTGTTTTTCGGTATTATAATGATATCATAATAAGCGTTAAGGAGAATAACCATGGTAAAAGTAGGTGTGCAATCGGGTGGCTGGTACAATGACAGCGATCCTCTGGGTTCATTCGAGTATATCAAGGAGTGCGGATTTGAGGCGGTAGACTTCAATATCGATATGTATTTTTCCACAAGGGAGCTTGCTGCAAGCGGCAAAAAGAATGAGCTTTTTGAAAAGCCTGTAGAAGAGGTACTTGATTTCTTCACACCTCTGAAGAAGGCTTCCGAGGAAACGGGAGTTATCGTAAGCCAGATGCACGCTCCCTTCCCGGTATTCTATCCCGGAATGCCCGAGGTAAACGAATATATTCTTACAGTTCTTGATAAGTGCTTTGCGGTATGTGAATACGTGGGCTGTCCCGCAATAGTTGTTCACCCCACGGAATTTGATTTTTCCGTGGAATACGAAAGGAATCTTGAAATATACCGCGGTCTTATTCCCGTCATCAAAAAATATAACGGGGTGAAGATCTGTCTTGAAAATCTGTTCAACACCCGAGCAAACGGAGTAAACGGCGAGGGTCGGCTTTCAAATGCCGATGACTGCGTAAAAATGCTGGACACGCTCAATGCCGAGGCGGGTGGAGACTATTTCGGCTTCTGCTTTGATATCGGGCACGCAAATCTTTCAAGACGAAACGTAAAAAGCTTTGTTACCACGCTTGGCAAGAGACTCACAGTTATGCACGTTCACGACAACGACGGAATTATGGATCTTCATATGATCCCCTACTCTTATCTCACTCCCGCAAAGGTTCCCTATTGCGATTGGACCGGCTTCGTGGAGGGACTTAAGGATATTGGTTACGACGGCACGATCGCATTTGAGACCTTCCGTATTTTCAGAGCATATCCCAAGGGTGCGCACACGGCGGCATTGCAGCTTATCTCCGCTATCGGACGTTGTTGGGTAGAAGAGTTGAGCAAATAAACTCTTTTGTATTGACAACACCCTTTTTGAGTGATATAATATATAGGTTAAGAAATCATTTCAGTATAGAGGAATAAATAATGAAAAGAGATTTTGTTAAATCATTTTATGAAAATCCCGAAACCTTCGGCGGTAAGACCGTTACCGTGGGCGGATGGGTAAGAAATCTGCGTGATAGCAAGGCTTTCGGCTTTATCGACCTTAACGACGGCTCATGCTTTAAGTCTGTTCAGGTAGTTTTCGAGCGCGACAAGGTAGATAATTACGACGAGATCGCTCACCAGAACGTAGGCGCAGCTCTTGTTGTTACCGGTGTCATTGAGCTTACACCCGGTATGAAGCAGCCCTTTGAGCTCAAGGCTGCAAAGATAGAGGTTGAGGGTACGTCCACCCCCGAATATCCTCTCCAGCCAAAGAGACACACCGTTGAATTTCTCCGTGAACAGGCATATCTGCGCCCCAGAACCAATCTTTTCTCTGCGGTATTCAGAGTAAGAAGCGAGGCAGCTTACGCTATTCACAGCTTCTTCCACGACAGAGGATTCGTTTACGTTCATACTCCCATAATCACGGCTTCCGATGCGGAGGGCGCGGGAGAAATGTTCCGAGTTACCACTCTCGACATGGATAATCCCCCCAAGACAGAAAATGGAGATATTGATTACTCCCAGGATTTCTTCGGAAAGTCCGCAAACCTTACGGTTTCGGGTCAGCTTGAGGGAGAGACCTACGCATTGGCATACGGAAAGATCTACACATTCGGTCCTACCTTCAGAGCAGAAAACTCCAACACTGCCCGTCATGCGGCGGAGTTCTGGATGATCGAGCCCGAAATTGCTTTCGCAGACCTTAACGACAATATGCAGCTTGCATGGGATATGATACAGTACATCATTCGCCACGTTATGAAGAACTGCCGTCAGGAGCTTGAATTTTTCAATAGCTTCGTAGAAAAGGGGCTTCTCGCAAGACTTGAAACTCTTGCTAACAGCGAATACAAGAAGGTAACCTACACCGAGGCAGTTGACCTCCTCAAAAAGAGCGGTGCGGACTTCAAGTATCCCGTTGAGTGGGGCATCGACCTTCAGACCGAGCATGAGAGATATCTTACAGAGCAGGTATTCAAGTGTCCCGTATTCGTTATTGATTACCCCAAGGAAATCAAAGCATTCTATATGCGCCTCAACGACGACGGCAAGACGGTCGCCGCTATGGACCTTCTCGTTCCCGGCGTGGGTGAAATAATCGGAGGCTCCCAGCGTGAGGAGCGCATTGATATCCTCACTTCCCGCATGGAGGAATGCGGACTTAAGGAGGAGGATTATTGGTGGTACACCAATCTCCGTCGATTCGGCGGAACAAAGCACGCGGGCTACGGTCTCGGCTTTGAACGTATCATTATGTACCTCACGGGCGTATCTAACATCAGAGACGTCCTTCCCTACCCCAGAACGGTCGGAAACGCTGAATATTAAATAAAGCAAAATGAGGCTGAGTCAAATTTGCGTTTGACTCAGCCTCATTTTTTAGTTTTTAAAGCAGCGTTATTCCGTTCTTTTCGCACTCGGAAACCGTAATTTCATCCCAGATACTCGACTGAACCTCGCCAATATGAGCGCAGCCAATCATAAGCATACAAAGTCTTGACTGACCGATACCGCCTCCTATTGTAAGGGGAAGCTCGTTATTCAAGAGCATCTTATGGAAAGGAAGCTCTCGGCGGTCGTTGCAGCCCGAGATTGTAAGCTGACGGTCAAGGGATTCGGCATCAACGCGTATGCCCATAGAGGAAAGCTCAAGAGCGCGGCCGAGAAGCTCATCCCAGAAGAACAGGTCTCCGTTAAGCTCCCAGTCGTCGTAGTCGGG
>JAFQPF010000077.1 GCA_017411885.1 Clostridia bacterium | reverse complement strand
TTTTTAGTTAAAATCAATACCTATTTTAATATTTAGTTAACTTTCCTCAAAATAACGCGTTTTTGTTTTATCTTTAAGCGAAAACTAACTAAGCGATCAGAAGATCATAAATGAAAAGAAAGGAAGAAATATGTATGCTTAAAAGTAAAATATTATTTTTGATAATTGCGATGATAACAGCACTTTTTCCGGGTTTCAGCGTAAGTGCCGGTGATAATGCCGTGCATTGGTACGTGAAGAACAATAAAGAGCATAAGCGGCCTGATCTTGATGGGGTACTTTCTGTTATTAACGATCACAAAGCATCCTATATAGGTAATGATGAAAAGGTAATATACCTCACCTTTGACGCGGGATATGAAAACGGAAACGTGGCAAAAATACTTGACGTTCTTGAAAAGCATAACGTAAAGGCGGCGTTTTTCGTGCTTGAAAACCTCATTTCCCGTAACACCGAGCTTGTGAACAGAATGGCAGAGTCCGGGCATCTGGTCTGCAATCATACGGCAAGCCATAAAAATATGTCGCTTGTATACGATAAAGAGACCTTTGAGCGTGAGCTTAAAGCTCTTGAGGATGTTTACAGGGAAAAGACCGGACGCGAGCTTGATAAATACTACCGACCGCCCGAGGGCTCATTTAACCAAGCAAACCTTGCTTTTGCCGATGAAATGGGCTATCACACCGTCTTCTGGAGCTTTGCCTACGCCGATTGGGACAATGCAAAGCAGCCTGATACGGCACGGGCAACAGATAAGATAATGGCTCATATCCACAACGGTGAGATAATGCTTTTGCATCCTACAAGCGCAACAAACGCCGCGATACTTGATACGGTTATCACAAGGCTCAAGTCTGACGGTTACCGCTTCGGCACGCTTGATGAATTAAAATGCAAAGAATAATTGCAATTATAACTTCAGTCATCATATCCCTGCTTTCAATAATGACGGTATACGCCTATGACGGTGAAGAAACGGTGTATTATTGCTGTAACCCGACTCAAAAGCTTGTTGCCCTTACCTTTGATGACGGTCCGCATAAATACCGTACCGACGAGATACTTGATCTTCTTGAAAAAGAGGACATAAAGGCAACCTTTTTCGTTGTCGGTATGATGGCAAAGGAATACCCCGATGTAATAAAGCGAACACTTTCGCTCGGTCACGAGATAGGAAATCACACCTACAATCATTCAAAACTGCGCACGCTCGGAACAGAAAAACTTAAGGATGAGTTAGTCAAAACCGAGGAAATCCTGTATGAGATATGCGAATACCGCCCAAAGCTGTTCAGACCGCCTGAGGGCTGGTGCTCACAGAGCATAGCTCAGGCCGCGCACGAGCTTGATTATGACGTTATTTTATGGAATATTGACACGCTTGACTGGGCTCATAACGATTCACAAAAGATATGCAAATGCATCACAGATACAATAAGTCCCGGCAGTATAATACTTTTCCACGATTACGTGTCTGGGGACGCTTCAACTCTTGATGCGCTTAAGCAAATCATACCGGAGCTCAAAAGCGAGGGTTACAGATTCGTTACTGTTTCACAGCTTATAAGCAGTCAAAAGGAGATGGTGTGAGAGCAAGATCAAGGCAAAGGGTGACCTTCATTCTTGCCGCGGTGCTCTTTGCCATCGCTCTTAACGGCTTTTTGCTGCCATCACAGATAGTTGCAGGCGGCTTTTCCGGGCTTGCAGTTATTCTTAATATTCTGTTTGATCTGCCTGTTGGAATAAGCGTGATGCTTCTTAATATTCCGTTTCTGATCGCTAATGTAAAAATACACGGTAAGGGCTATATCAGAAAAGCTCTGACCGGTGTTATCTTTACCTCATTATCCTGTGAGATATTTGTTATAAGCAAAAGCTTTTTTGAAAGCAGAGTAATAAATGCACTTGTCGGCGGTATGCTTATGGGTATCTCTCTCGGACTTATATTCTCCCTCGGCTATACAACCGGCGGCACCGATCTTGCGGCAAGCCTTATAAGGGCGAGATTCTGTTCGCTCAGCATCGGTACGGCAATTATGATATGCGATTTTACCGTAATAATACTCGCGCTTGCCGTAACGGGAGATATATACGGTGTAGCTCTTGCGCTTGCAAGCATTTATCTACAAAGCATAGTTATCGATGTCATAATGAAAAGAGTATGTTAGACTGCAGTTCTTTACAAAAAACGACAGAAAAAAAGCGTATAATCAAAATGTAAAAGCTAAAAATAACATTGTTAGGATAAGGCGGTGATATTTTGACCTACGTTATGGGTAACATTTGCGGAAGATACAAAAAATACAAGAAGCTGTTAAAAGATATAGGACTTAAAATGAGTGATGAGCTGTACGTTGTCGGTGATATCATAGGCGAGGATACCCAAAGCGTAAGTCTGTTACGTGATATGAGCCTTAGATCAAACGTGTTTCCGATACTCGGTGACAGGGAATATAAAGCGCTTAAAAACCGCGCAGAGAGTGAATTTATGAATCAGATATCAATGCTTGAGCGTGAACAAAGCGAGGGAATACTTGAATATTTGGGTGAGCTTGTGCTTTATGAAAGGGTAGACGTAGGAAACAGTAAATATTTGCTCGTTCACAATTTTGAGCAGAATAAAACC
>JAFQPF010000076.1 GCA_017411885.1 Clostridia bacterium | reverse complement strand
TCTATCTGCTTTGCGATAAGTTCGGCATCTACGTAATGGACGAAGCCGACCTTGAAATGCATGGCGCTTGTACCCGTGACGGTCGCTATGATATTCCGCTTTGGAAGGAGTATGCAGAGAATAACTTCTTCGCTCCCGGCATCACCGACAGACACACGGCACTTGTTGAGAGAGATAAGAACCGTACAAGCGTTATCATTTGGTCGCTCGGCAACGAAAGCTCCTTCGGCAAAGCATTCTTTAAGGGCGCAAATTACATCAAGAACCGTGATAAGACAAGACCTGTTCACTATGAGGGCTTGCAGAATGCCGATCCCAAATACTATTATACCGAGCTTGTCGATATGGTAAGTATGATGTATCCTTCCTTTGAAAAGATTCGCACCGACGTTCTTGATAACCCTAAGGAAAACCGCCCCTTCGTTCTCTGCGAGTACACTCATGCAATGGGCAACTCCTGCGGAGATATTGCAGCTTATTGGGATATGATTTACAACAACGAGCAGATGATGGGTGCATTCGTTTGGGAGTGGGCTGACCACGGTATTAAGACCGACGATGGTTTCCTCTACGGAGGCGACTTTGAAGAACCCGAACACGATGGGAACTTCTGTGCAGACGGTCTTCTGACTCCCGATAGAAAGCTTAAATCCAACGCACTTGAAATGATGGCTGTTTACGGCGGTAAGACCAAGTCCGAAATGTGTGAGGTTGATATCCCCAAGAGTTCCTACAAGTTCTCATCTGCAATTGAGATCGAGGTTGACGAGCATACCGCTGAAATAACCTCTATCAAGGCAGACGGAAATGAAATACTCCGCACTCCCATTCATTTCAACATTACTCGTTACACCGATAACGACCGTGATTTGATTCCTCATTGGATCGGTCGTTGCCACCTTTCCTCTTGTAAGCCTCACATCTTCTCTTGCAAGAAGTCTGCCAACGGCTACAAATTCAAGGGAGTTCTTGCGGCGAATTGCTTGATGCCTGCTGTGGAATTCACCATCGAGTATACTGTAATTGCTAATGAGCTGACCGTCAACGTTTCCTATAAGCTTGCCGATTACGTTCAGCGCTTCCCGAGATTCGGATTTGAGTTTGGCGTAGATAAAGGTCACTGCAACTTCTCTTACGTTGGTTTTGGACCTATGGAAAGCTATGCGGATAAAAAGGCCGCTTGCGAGTATGGATACTACGTAAGCTCCGCAGAGGAAAACTACGATATGAAGTATATCCGTCCTCAAGAATCGGGTAGCCACTATGCTTGTAAGTATATGGCTGTCAAGGATCTGTTCAAGGTAACTGCCGATAAGCCCTTCTCCTACTCGGTCAACCCGTATACTACCGAGCAACTCAGAGAAACACTTCACTCCTTTGAGCTTGAAGAAAACGATTTTGTCAACGTCTGTATTGATGTTGCAATGCGCGGTATCGGTTCACATTCTTGCGGCCCCGATCTTCCCGAGGAATTTGAAATTCCGAGAGAAGGAAACAACACCTTTAAGTTCACGTTTTAATTGAAACAACCTTCTGCGGTGTTGCGGACGGAAGAATATACGACTTTCGGAGGCATCTGCAAGGATGCCTCCTATTTTCTGAAAAAGGAGAAAAGATAATGAAAATTGCTTTAATTGCACACGACAAGAAAAAAGAAGAAATCATAGATCTCGCCAAGAAATATAAGGAAGTTCTTGCCGAGTATGAACTCTATGCTACAGGTACGACCGGCACACTTATCATGGGTGAAACCTCACTTCCGATACATAGAATGAAAAGCGGACCTCTTGGTGGGGATCAACAGATCGGTGCAATGCTTGCAAACGGAGAGCTTGGGCTGATTATCTTCCTACGCGATCCTCTGACCGCACAGCCTCATGAGCCCGACGTTTCAGCGCTTCTTAGACTTTGCGACGTTCAAAAGATACCGCTTGCAACTAACGCAAGCAGTGCAACAATTATGCTTGAATCGTTAAAGACTGGTACTTTTCCGACAAAGTAATGCTGATTAAGTTACATCATTCTTTGCTAACTGTGTTTTATCTCCATAAAAAAGCCGCTATCAATGCGTAATTTGAACGCGCTGATAGCGGTTTTTATTTTCCACGACAATAAAGCAGTTAACAATTTCGTGATATAATGATGGCTCGTCTTTTGACAAAATCTTTATATAACAGGAGGCTATCATGCCAAAAATCTATTATCCCGACAATTTCAAAATAGAGGTTGTCAAGTACTACAAAATGCATCGTAATATCGGTGCGACTCTTGAAAAATACGGAATTGCCCGTAGCACGCTGTTTAAATGGAAAAAGAAATACGAAGAAAACCACTTTTTTCGTGTTTCAAAGAAACCTGCAAATACCGGTCACAAAGCCCAATCACACCTTGATAAGCTGAATAAAATCGTGGCGGCATCCAAGGAACTACGTTGCGGAGTTACCGCTTCTATCACCGAAAAGGTTGCGGAAATAAACCGATTAGAGGGCAAATATTCAATTCACGTTTTGTGTGAGGCACTGCAGCTCCCCAGAGGTACGTATTACAATCGAAAAAAGAGAGGCGAAAAGCCTAATCAGTACGAAATTGCCGATAATGAAATCAAAGTACTTATCCGGGAGATTTTCGACGAGAGCAAGGAACGTTTCGGACGAAATCCTATTAAGTATAGGCTACAAGAGCGCGGATATCAAGTGAATAAAATGCGCATCAGCAGATTGATGAAGGAAATGGGGCTTAAGGTAAAGGTTGCACCTTATGCCAGCGAACATAAAAAGCCCATACCCAGAAATAAATTTCCAAATCTTCTTCATCAAGACTTTCATCCCGAAGCTCCTAATGTATCTTGGGTGAGCGATATTACCTATGTAAAGGTACAAGAACAATATATGTTCGTTTGCGTAGTGATCGACTTGTTTTCGAGAAGGGTTTTATCATATGGCATTTCAGACACCATTGATACCGTGCTTACAATGAATACATTCGACGAAGCGTTTGAAGAGCGAGGAAGACCTGAAAATCTTCTTTTTCATAGTGATCAAGGTGTACAGTATACTGCATTTGCCTTTCGTACTCATTTGGAAGAGCTGAAGTGTCGGCAGTCGTTTTCATCTCCGGGTTATCCATACGATAATTCTGTTTGTGAGTCTTTTTTTAATACGCTGAAAAAGGAAGCGATTTATTATCACATTTACGATTCTGCCGCCGAGCTTGCTGCGGTACTCGATGAGTACATCGAGTATTACAACGAAGTCCGAATGCACCGAACGCTGAAAATGAAAACTCCGTCCCAGTTTGAGACGGAGTTCTTTGAGGGTGTGAATTTATAAAAATGAGAAAACGCTCAACCTTTTAGTCTGCACTTAAGTAGTCTAAAAGGCTGAGCCCTTTCAATGGCAGGGGCACAAAGACTCGAACTCTGGACACGCGGTTTTGGAGACCGCTGCTCTACCAACTGAGCTATACCCCTTTATTTGTTACGCACGATATTATACCACAACAAACAATCTTTGTCAAGCCCTTTTGCGCCAAAAGATTATTTTTTGTTGATTACGCTTGCTTCGCAGGGGAGATGTGATAATATTATAAAAATCTATTGATTTTTTTATCGATCCGTGATATAATAACTCAGTAAATATTAAACGCGATGACGGAGAATAGTACCCGTTTTATGCTTTTACAGAGAGCGTTCGGCAGGTGTGAGGACGTAAAACAAAGCGGTGAATACACTCCCAAGCGGCTGCCCGAATCAAGTAGGGTAAGACGGGTTTCGCCCGATACAGCGTCGGATGCAGCTTTTGCTGCACCCACAAAGGGACACTTCGCGAGGAGTGCCCGACAAGAGGTGGTACCGCATTTTTATGCCCTCGTGTCTTTATGACACGGGGGATTTTTTGTTTCGTACATTTTTGAGCTGATTTTTCAGCAGATTGGAGATAAATATGCAAATTTATGAAGAACTCGTCGCGCGCGGTCTTATCGCGCAGGTAACCGACGAAAGTGAGATCCGTGAGCTTATCAACTCCGGAAAGGCAAAATTCTATATCGGCTTTGACCCCACGGCGGATTCACTCCACGTAGGTCATTTTATGGCTCTTTGCCTTATGAAGCGTCTGCAGATGGCAGGAAACAAGCCTGTCGTGCTTCTCGGCGGCGGTACCGGATACATCGGTGACCCCTCCGGCAGAACAGATATGCGCTCAATGCTTTCTCCCGAAACTATCGAGCACAACTGCGCTTGCTTCAAGAAGCAGATGGAACGCTTTATCGATTTCGGTGAGGGCGGAGCTATCGCCGTAAACAACGCGGATTGGCTTTTAAAGCTCAACTACGTTGACCTGCTCCGTGAGGTAGGCGCGTGCTTCTCGGTAAACAATATGCTCAGAGCCGAATGCTACAAGCAGCGTATGGAAAAGGGACCTTCGTTCCTTGAATTCAACTATATGATCATGCAGTCCTACGACTTCTATCACCTTTACAAGGAATACGACTGCAATATGCAGTTCGGCGGAGATGACCAGTGGTCGAATATGCTCGGCGGTACTGAGCTTATCAGAAAGAAGCTCGGTAAGGATGCTTACGCTATGACTATCACTCTGCTTCTCAATTCCGAGGGTAAGAAGATGGGTAAGACGGCTAACGGTGCCGTATGGCTTGACCCGAACAAGACCTCTCCCTTTGAGTTCTATCAGTATTGGAGAAACGTCGGTGATAACGACGTTCTCAAGTGTATCCGTATGCTTACCTTTATCCCGCTTGAGGAGATAGATAAGATGGATAGCTGGGAGGGCGCACAGCTTAACGAGGCTAAGGATATACTCGCATACGAGCTTACCGCGCTCGTTCACGGTAAGGATGAGGCAGAAAAGGCAAGAAGTGCTTCAAAGGCGCTCTTCGGCGGCGGAAGCGATGATTCGAATATGCCGAGTGTAACGCTTGACGCAGGCGTTCTGACCGATAACAGTATCGGCGTTATGGATATGCTTGTTGCGGCAAACGTCGTTCCCTCAAAGAGCGAGGCTCGCAGACTTATAACCCAGGGCGGACTTTTCATCGACGATAACAAGATCGACGATATAGGCTATTCCGTAAGCGCGGACGCGCTCAAGACCGGCATCAAGGTACGTAAGGGTAAAAAGAACTTCTATAAGATCCTCATAGGCTAAAAATCAAGCCGGCTGTGAAGCTCACAGCCGGCTGATTTTGTTTTATTTTGCGCCTTCAAAATGGCGTTTTATCGCGTCAAAGGAGTCATCGCTGATGTGATGCTCGATCCTGCAGGCGTCCTCTGTGGCGGTCTGCTCGTCAACTCCGAGACTCATAAGGAAGCTTGTCAGCATCGTGTGTCGCTCGTACATCTTTTCGGCAACCTCGAGCCCCGCCTGGGTGAGGGAGATGTAGCCGTCTGCGTCCACGCATACGTATTCGCCTGACTTGAGTAATCCGATCGCGCGGCTGACACTCGGCTTGGAGTAGCCCATGTATTCGCCGACATCTATGGCACGTACCGCAGAGCTTTTTTTAGACAAAATAAAAATCGTTTCAAGATACATTTCACCCGATTCCTGCAAATACATAATCCACGCTCCCTTCTTCGTTTTTTATAAGCATAGCACATAATTGTTAAAATTTCAAGTACTTGTCATTTTTTTGCGTTGGCAGAAAGCTTTTTTGACGCCAAAAGAGCATATTTTTTGTGTATAGTGTAAATAGTTTAACAGTTAAAAACTAATGTTTATTGACATATTTACAATAATATGATATTATTTAATGTGGGAATTTGAACACTGTTATCGGTTGTAAAGTAGAATCGCCCGGAAATTATGAAAACATACCCTGCGGGAGAGTTTCTTGAAATGAACAGAAAAATATCACTTTCCACTCCGACAATGCATGCCGAAGAGATGGAATTTGTCAAGGAAGCATTCGAAAAAAATTGGATCGCACCGCTTGGGTTCAATTGCGATGGCTTTGAAGAGGAAATGGACAGATATTTGAGCAATAACTCAAGCGTGCCGTATCATTCTTTAGCACTTTGCTCGGGAACTGCGGCACTTCATCTTGCAATCAAGCTTGCGGGTGTCAAAAGAGGGGATATTGTCCTTTGCTCGGATATGACCTTTGCGGCGACCGTAAATCCGATCGTGTACGAGGGCGGCGTGCCTGTATTTATCGATTCGGAATACGAAAGCTGGAATATGGATCCTGCGGCACTCAAGGCAGCGTTTGGAAAATATCCTCAGGCTAAGGTCGTAATGCTCGCTCACCTTTACGGTACTCCGTCGAAGATGGATGAGATCATCGAAATATGCCGTGAGCATAACGCCGTGCTTATCGAGGATGCAGCGGAAGCACTCTCGGCTACATACAAGAACAAAAGCTGCGGTACGTTTGGTAAATACTGCGCACTCAGCTTTAACGGAAATAAGATAATTACCACCTCGGGCGGAGGAATGCTCCTGACCGATAATAAGCAGGCACGGGATAAGGCGTTTTTCTGGGCAACACAGGCCCGTGAAAAGGCACCGTGGTACCAGCACGAGGAGATAGGGTATAACTACCGTATGTCAAACGTAGTTGCAGGTATCGGACGCGGACAGCTTATGCATCTTGATGAGCATCGTGACCTTAAGGAGAAAATATACCGCAGATACGAGAGCGGACTTAAGGGACTGCCTGTCAGCATGAACCCGTACCTTGAGGATACAAAGCCGAATTTCTGGCTCTCTTGTATGCTCGTGGATAAAGGCGTGAAGATCGATCCGATAAGCGTGATGGAAAAGCTTGCCGAAATGAATATCGAAACAAGACCGATATGGAAGCCGATGCATATGCAGCCGGTGTTTAAGGATAATGACTTTGTTAAGGTAAGCGGATGCGCGGTGAATGAGGATATATTCGCGCGTGGACTTTGCCTGCCGAGCGATATAAAGATGACCAAAGAAGAGCAGGAATACGTGATCGAGGCAATAAGAGCCTGCTTCGGGGGTAAGTGATGTATAGAAAATATTTCAAGCGTCCGATGGATTTTGTCCTGTCGCTGTTGGCGCTGACCGTGCTTTCGCCGGTACTATTATTGCTTACGGTTATCGGCGCGATCGTGATGAAGGGTAATCCCTTTTTCACACAGCAACGTCCCGGCAAGGACGAAAAAATATTCAAGCTTATAAAATTCCGTACAATGACCTGTGAAAAGGATGAAAACGGAGAGCTTTTGCCGGATGAAAAGCGGCTGACAAAATACGGTAAGCTTTTGAGAAGCACGTCGCTTGATGAGCTTCCGGAGCTTATCAATATCTTAAAGGGCGATATGTCGATCGTCGGCCCAAGACCGCTTGCGGTGCAGTATCTCCCGTATTATAACGAAACAGAAAAGAAACGCCATAGCGTTCTTCCCGGTCTTTCGGGGCTTGCGCAGATCAACGGCAGAAATGCAACCACATGGGAAGAAAGATTTTCTTATGACGTGAAGTATACGGAAAACATCACGTTTTTCGGTGATGTGTACATAATCATAGCAACAGTTATAGCAGTTTTCAAACGCTCGGGTATAGGTACCCGAGGAGTAGACAGTCCCATAGATTTTAATGTTTACCGTCAACGACAGCTTGATGAAAGGAAAGTCAATCAATGAATATTTACGGTGAGAAAACAATACTGCGTGCAATAGAAGCGACAGATGCGGAGCTTCTTTTAGACATAATAAACGATCCCGAAACAGAAAGGATGCTTGGCGGAAGCTCTTTCCCCGTATCAAGTGAACAGCAGACTCAATGGATACGTTCCCAGATGGGAAGAAGCGATGTGCTGAGATGTATTATTGCGGATAAAAATACACCGTCTGTTGGTATAGGCACAATAATACTCAGCGATATTGATATGAAAAACGCCATAGCACAGGTGCATCTCAAGTTGGCGCGCGGAGATATCCGCGGTAAGGGCTACGGTACGGATGCGCTTAAGACTATAGCTTCTTACGCATTCAACGAATTAAGGCTTAACTGTTTGTACGCAGAGGTTTTGGAATATAATTCTATTTCACAAAAGCTGTTTGAAAAATGCGGCTTTAAGAAGGACGGGCTGCTCCGCGATCGTGTATACAAGGCAGGAGAGTTCAGAAGCCTTGTTGCGTATTCGCTTGTGAAGGAAGATCTTTCCAAATGAGAGAGATCGGGAGTGAATTCTGGACAGACTGTACCCCATTAAACGGCAATGGCTTATCGTCGGTGGTTCCTGACGGGTATGACTCACACTATGTGCTTTCGGGCAGAACGGCACTTGACATTATTCTGGATGATATAGTTAACACCAAAACGGTTACAAGCGCATATTTACCGTCGTATTGCTGTCACACTATGATCGAACCGTTTTTAGTACACAACATAAGCGTGCAGTTTTATGAAGTCAGCTTCGGAAGTGACGGAATTGTATCAGATATTGATATTGACCATCCGTGTGATATCGTTTATCTGATCGACTATTTTGGTTATATCAATAACCGCACTCATCAGCTTGCATCAGAATTCAAGGCTCGCGGAAAGAGTGTAATATACGATGCTACTCACTCTCTGTTTTGCAGGGGTTATGACAACTCCAATTACGATTATGTGTTTGCAAGCTTCAGGAAATGGACGAACATAAACGCCGCGTTTTGCGCTAAGAGGGGAGAATGGGATAACTTCCTCATGCTCTCGGAATTTGATGCTTATACCGATTTGCGTAATGCTTCGTTTGACAGAAAGAAGGACTACGTTTGTGGAGATGAAAAAGCAGACAAGGATCTGTTTTTAAGGGATTTTGCCTGTGCCGAGGAAATGCTTGAAAAAAACTACAAAAGATATAAGCCGGACAAGCGTTCATTCGAAGCATTGAATGGAACAGACGTTGATTTTCTTAAAAATGCAAGACGTGAAAATGCAGAGTATCTTACAAAAATGATAAACGGTATGGATTGTAAATATCTGAGGGCGGTCTATACCCATATATCTGAAAATGATAGTCCGTTGTTTGTTCCGCTTGAGGTAACAGATGGGAAAAGAGATGCTTTGCGAAGGCATCTGATAGACAATCGGATCTATTTGCCGGTGCATTGGCCGGTTTCTGAATTACACAGAGAGTACAAGGCTGTCGGAAACATATACGAGACCACACTATCATGTGTATGCGACCAAAGGTACTCAATTTCAGATATGACGAGGATTATTGACGTAATTAAACAATTTGTCAGTAACAACGATTAACGATAAAGGAATCGGTTATATGAAAAAGATTGATCTCTATTTTGATCCGAGCTACGCGAAGATATATGAAAAGAGCGAGGGAAAGAGCGAAACGTTCTTTTTTGAATGTACGCACGGAAACATAAATAATACCTTTATACTTCGACCGATAAAGTGGAAGATCGACGGAAAAACCTACTACGATGCCGTAACACCATATGGCTACGGCGGTCCGATTATACTCGAATGTAATGATATTGATGGCCTGATAGATGAATACAAAGCGGCATTTTCAAAATATTGTATTGAGAATAATATTGTTTGCGAGTTTATTAGGTTCCATCTTTTTGATAATGTTGATTTCAGAGAAAAGTATTATGGAAACGCCTTTTGTGTGCTTGACAATGTTATCGTTGATACGACAGTGCCATATGAAGATATATGGATGCAGTATGAGCATAAGGTAAGAAAAAATGTTAAGAAGGCCCAAAGCAACGGACTTTCCGTGATAATCGAAAACGGTACTGCGCACCTTGATGATTTCCTTGCAATATACAAATCGACAATGGACAGAAATAATGCGCAGGACTATTATTATTTCCCAAAGGAATATTTTGAGGATATAGCAAAGTATCTGCCGGAAAATTACGTATATTTTCACGTTGAATATGAGGGTAAGATAATCGCGACCGAGCTTGTGCTTTGCTCGGATAATTATGCATACTCATTTCTGGGCGGAACCTTTGATGACTATTATTCGCTTCGCCCCAACGATCTGTTGAAGGATGCGGTGATAAAATGGTGTTCTGAAACAGGAAGAAGTAAATTTATACTTGGCGGCGGATATCAGAAGGAGGACGGCATATACAGATACAAGCGAAGCTTCACAAAAGCAGACGATGTACCGTTCTATATCGGAAGCGGAATATTTGATAAAGCCGCTTACGATTATTTCGTTGAATGCAGAGCAAAAGAAGATAGTGAATTTGATAAAGAAAGTAGATTTTTCCCGCTTTACCGGGCGTGAAACAGAGATATGATATGAATGTACTGTTCCTGACAATGAACACCTTTACGGGTATAAATATGCATAACATCTACTCGGATCTTATGCTTGAGTTTATTTCCAAGGGGCACAGACCATACATAGTTACTCCCCGCGAGAAAAAGACGGGCGAGGCTACAGAGCTTGTTGATTACGCAGATCATTCGATACTTAAGGTCAGAATTGGAAACACAAGTAATGTTTCGCTCATTGAAAAGGGCATATCAACAGTGACCTTAAGCCACCTCTATTATGATGCAATAAAAAAGCACCTTGGAGATATTGATTTTGGACTGATTCTCTATTCAACACCCCCTATAACGCTTTCGGGACCGGTAAAAAAGCTGAAAAGGATATTCAAGGCAAAAACATATCTTATGCTTAAGGATATTTTTCCTCAGAATGCGGTTGATCTGGGTATGTTCGGAAAGAATAATCCCATATATGCTTATTTTAGGGCGAAGGAAAAGAAGCTTTATAAAATATCGGATAAGATAGGATGTATGTCGCAGGCAAACGTGGAATATGTGCTTGAAAACAATCCTATGATAGATCGCTCTAAGGTTGGTCTGTGTTACAACGCGGTGATACCGTGTAAAGCAGAGGATAATACCCAATACAAGAAGCAGTTGAAACAGGATCTCGGACTTGATGAAGATACGGTTGTGTATTTGTATGGCGGAAACCTCGGCAAGCCGCAGGATATACCGTTTTTGATAGAATGTCTTAAGGCTAATGAAAATAAAAGGGACAGATATTTTATAATTTGCGGAAGCGGCGGAGATTATAATCTTCTTGATGATTATGTAAACCAGGCTGCGCCGGCTAATGTAAAGCTTATAAGCTTTTTGCCTAAGCCCGAGTACGATGCACTTGTTAAAGGTTGCGACGCAGGTCTTGTATTTCTCAGTCACAGATTTACGATTCCGAATTTTCCGTCAAGATTGCTTTCGTATATGGAAAATTCGCTGCCGACTGTAATTTGCTCAGATACTGCCACGGATATGGGAAAGATCGCAGAAGAAAACGGCTTCGGCTGGTGGTGTGAAAGCGATAACGCGGAAAATTTCACAAAGGTTTTAGATCACATTACAAAAGAAAAGGCGAGCGAATTCGGTACGCGTGCAAGAAAATATCTTGAAGAAAATTATACAGCAGACAAATGCTGTGAGGCGATATTGGAGGCAATAAAGTGATCTCGGTAATCGTTCCGGTTTATAACGTTGAAAAATAT
>JAFQPF010000075.1 GCA_017411885.1 Clostridia bacterium | reverse complement strand
GAGTCGCCCGAGTGGATACCTGTACGTTCAACAAGCTCCATAATGCCTGGGATGAACACGTCCTTACCGTCGCACACCGCATCGACCTCGACCTCTTTACCCTGGATATACTTATCTACAAGGACGGGCTTGTCCTCGTCGATCTCAACAGCGGTCTTAAGATAGTGACGAAGCTGTTCCTCTGTTGCAACGATCTGCATAGCACGTCCGCCAAGCACGAAGCTGGGGCGTACAAGCACGGGGTAGCCTATCTCATTTGCAGTTCTTACACCGTCTTCGATCTTTGTAACAGCCGAGCCTTTAGGCTGAGGAATGTTAAGCGAAAGCAAGAGCTTTTCAAACGCATCACGGTTTTCTGCGCGCTCAATAGCATCGCAGTCTGTACCGATAAGCTTAACTCCGCGGGCGCGAAGCGGCTCTGCGAGGTTGATAGCTGTCTGACCGCCGAGAGAAGCGATAACTCCGTCCGGCTTTTCAAGGAGTATGATATTCATTACGTCCTCGGTGCAAAGCGGCTCAAAATAGAGCTTATCCGAGGTGGTGTAGTCGGTAGAAACCGTTTCGGGGTTATTGTTTATAATAATCGCTTCATAGCCCGCCTTACGGATAGTTGTTACCGCGTGAACTGTCGAGTAGTCAAACTCAACGCCCTGTCCGATTCTGATAGGACCGGAGCCCAAAACGATAACCTTTTTGCGGTCACTTACTACCGACTCGTTTTCCTCCTCATAGGTTGAATAGAGGTAAGAAACGTTGCTTTCAAATTCGCCGGCGCAGGTGTCGATCATCTTATAGACAGGCATAATGCCCTCTTTTACGCGGAGATTGAATATTTCAAGCTCTGTGGTTTCCCACATATCCGCGATCGCGCGGTCACAGAAGCCGAGTCTCTTGGCATCCTTGAGTGCGTCAAGATTCCACTTCTCATTTTTGAGCATTTCTTCTTCGTCTATGATATTTTTAAGCTTTTCAATGAACAACAGGTCGATCTGTGTCGCGTAAGCGATCATACCAAGGTCAGCCTTGCGTCTTAAAAGCTCGGCTATAGCATATATTCTGTCATCGGTTCCAAGCTTGATATAATCCATCAAATCTTCAGATTTGTAATTATCAAACTTAGCCATATGAAGATGGTATACACCGATCTCAAGCGAACGTATAGCCTTAAGGAAGCTTTCCTCAAGTGTACGTCCGATGCTCATTACCTCACCGGTCGCCTTCATCTGTGTACCGAGAAGATTATTTGCGGTTGTAAACTTATCAAACGGGAATCTCGGCATCTTTGTTACTACGTAGTCGAGTGCAGGCTCACACGCCGCAGGAGTGTTTGCAAGCTTTATCTCATCAAGTGTCATACCTACGCTTATCTTTGCCGAAACTCTTGCGATAGGATATCCGCTTGCCTTTGACGCGAGTGCCGAGGAGCGCGAAACTCTCGGGTTTACCTCAATAAGGTAATATTCAAAGGAGTTCGGGTCAAGCGCGAACTGTACGTTACATCCGCCCTCTATCTTAAGCGCGCGTATGATCTTAAGTGCGCTCGCTCTGAGCATATGGAATTCTTTATTGGTAAGTGTCTGCGAGGGGGCAACGACTATCGAGTCGCCTGTATGGATACCAACAGGGTCTACGTTTTCCATACTGCATATAGTAATAGCGGTATCGTTGGCATCGCGCATTACCTCAAATTCGATCTCCTTATAGCCCTTGATGCTCTTTTCAACAAGGACCTGATGTACAGGAGAAAGCGCAAGAGCATTTTTCATAATATCCCTGAACTCTGCTTCATCATAAGCAAAGCCGCCGCCTGTACCGCCAAGCGTAAACGCGGGACGAAGGACTACAGGGTATCCGATCTCTTCCGCAGCAGCTACGCCCTCTTCCATTGTATTTGCTATAAGCGAGGGGAGTACAGGCTCACCGAGTCTTTCGCAAAGCTCTTTGAAAAGCTCTCTATCCTCTGCCATTTCAATACTTTCGCTTCTTGTACCGAGCAGCTCTACCTGACATTCCTTGAGTATGCCCTTCTTTTCGAGCTGCATTGCAAGGTTAAGTCCTGTCTGACCGCCGATTCCGGGTACGATCGCGTCCGGACGCTCGTATCTTAAAATCTTTGCTATAAATTCAAGAGTAAGCGGCTCCATATAGACCTTATCTGCAATCGTGGTATCGGTCATTATCGTTGCGGGGTTGGAGTTGCAAAGAACAACCTCATATCCCTCTTCCTTAAGGGCAAGGCATGCCTGTGTTCCGGCATAGTCAAACTCAGCCGCCTGTCCGATTACGATCGGTCCTGAGCCTATTACAAGTATTTTCTTTATATCACTTCTCTTAGGCATTTGCTTTACCCTCCTTCATTGCATTTACAAACTTATCAAAGAAGCTGTCGCTATCCTTAGGTCCCTTTTCGCTTCCCGGGTAGAACTGTACGCTGTAAACCTTATCCTTTTTACAGCTTACGCCTTCTACCGAATTATCAAGTATATTTATATGCGTGATCTCAAGCTCGGTTTTCTTTAAGCTCTCTGCATCGACCGCGAACGAATGGTTCTGTGTTTCAACCGCAACAAGACCTGTTTCAACTTCCTTTATAGGATGATTGGAACCGCGGTGACCGAATTTAAGCTTATATATACTTGCGCCGTATGCAAGGCTTATAAGCTGATGTCCAAGTCCCTCTCCGAAGATCGGATACTTACCGCGAAGCTTATTTATAAGATCTATCACGGGCAAAGCATCCCCTGGATCTCCCGGGCCGTCGGAAATGAAAATTCCGTCCGGCTTCATATTTTCAAGCTCATCAACAGGTGTGTTCCACGGAACTACGGTTACGTTACATCCGAAGCTGTTGAGTGTACGAACTATGCCAAGCTTGATTCCGCAGTCGACCGCGACTACGTTATACTTAGGATTAGGTGTTCTTGAATACCATCTCTTCTTACAGCTTACCTGAGCTACCGTTTCGCTTGAAAGCTCTGTAGTTTTAAGTATCTCAAGCGCCTTGTCTATAGGAGTCGACGCATCGGTTATACAGCATTTGCAGTTTCCGTTATCACGGATATATCTTGTAAGCTTTCTGGTGTCGATTCCGTAAATACCGGGAATTCCGTTTTCCTCCATAAGCTCTGCAAGTGTTTTTGTATATCTGAAGTTCGACGGAAAGTCGTTATATTCTCTTACTACAAGTCCGCCTATCGTAAGCGTTTTTGATTCAAAGTCATCATCGGTTATACCGTAGTTACCGATAAGGGTATAGGTCATAACGACAGTCTGGTTCGAATATGTCGGGTCGGACACTATCTCCTGATAGCCGACCATAGACGTATTGAAAACGATCTCTGTAACACATTCCTTATTTGCGCCGAAGGAGTAGCCGTAATATTCACTACCGTCCTCAAGCACGATCTTTTTATCAAATTCCTTTAGCATAACCTTTCCCCCTTAAATACTGTTGTGATATGTTTTCCGTACAGCTCATAACCGTCAAACGGAGTTGCGCGCCCCATAGACTTGAAGTTATTGCTGTCTACCTTTATTTTTTCATCAAGTGACCAGACGCATAGTCCCGGGTCCTCTGTAATTCTGAAACGCTTTCGCGGATTTATGCTCATCAGCTCTACAAGCCTATCAAGCGTGATTATCCCGGGCTTTACAAGGTATGTATACATTACCGAAAACGCGGTTTCAAGTCCTACGATTCCAAATGAGCTTTTTTCAAGCCCTTTTGATTTTTCTGGGGCAGAGTGCGGTGCGTGGTCGGTCGCGATCATATCAATAGTGCCGTCGCATATTCCTTCTATGAGCGCAAGCCTGTCCGCTTCCGATCTTAACGGAGGATTCATTTTGAACCTTCCCTCTTCCTTAAGATCCATATCGGTAAGAACGAGATAATGCGGAGCTGTTTCGCAGGTGACGTCAACCCCATCAGCCTTTGCGCGCCTGATAAGCTCTACACTTTCCTTACACGAAATGTGACACACGTGGTATGCACATCCCGTTTCCTTTGCAAGCCTTAAGTCGCGCTCTATCTGAGCCCATTCGCTTTCGCTGCATATTCCTTTGTGTCCGTGAGCCTTTGCGTACTCGCCGTCGTGAATGTATCCGCCGTTAAGAAGTGAGTTAACTTCACAGTGTGCGACGATAATTTTACCAAGGCTTTTCGCGCGCATCATAGCTTGCTTCATCATTTCGTCCGATTGAACTCCTCGACCATCGTCCGAAAAAGCGATTGCATCGTCTTTAAGTGACTTAAAATCACTGAGCATCTCGCCCTTTTGCCCAACGGTTATTGATGCGTATGGATAAACCGATATGAGCGCATCATTTTCAATAGCGTCAAGTTGGAGTCTTAAGTGCTCCTTACTATCCGGCACAGGGTCGAGGTTTGGCATTGTACATACCGCCGTATAGCCGCCGTGAAGTGCCGAAAGACTTCCCGATTTTATTGTTTCTTTATAAACAAAACCCGGCTCACGAAAATGCACGTGCACATCGCAAAAGCCGGGAAATATTGTATATTCGGGCAAATCAAGGGAATGCAAAAGCTCATCCGACATTTTTGTAAGGTCGACTGTTTCAAAATTTATGAGCATTGCCTTCTCAAAGCATTTCATTTGTTGACCGTTCCTTTCTTTAACCCAGAATATGGTTATGGCAGGCGCGGACAGGCAGACCTGTCTCAATCTGCAGACAAGTCCTATACGTATTCGTATGCCGTACCGGTACAAAAAAAGTCTTGTCCGAATACGACAAGACATAAACAAACCGACACACTTATACGTGCATCCGGGCATTTATATATCTCCGTCCTGTCGATCCCACTGCCATCGCCATTGACTTTGAATTTGTTCGTCCGTTTACTTTCGGATTACTGCAATATATTTTACCACAACAACTCTTCTTTGTCAATAGCAAAGACGTTAATATATGCTCAATTTCTCAATTCTTTTTTGTATATTTTTTTGCTACTCAAAATATTGGGGTATATGGCATAATTTTCATTAAGACGTTTGATTTTACTTCACAGAATCGTAATATATATGTGGTATGATATAGTCACACTTATTCCAAAAGCGAAAGGATACACAAGCTTGAAACGATACATATTTAAGTCGGGCACTTTTTTTCTTGCGGCCTTACTGATATTTTCCAATATTATACCTTCCCTTGCCCTTTACAGAGGCGTGCTTGGTGACGTTTATTCCGCAGAAAGCAAGCAGATCGGTCCGGGGGTTGATTTTACGCGCTATCTTTCTGTAACCGATGGGCTTAACGAATCGGCATATCTGTTTGAATACCGACCCGATGAGGGCGCTCTGCCTTTGATCAGCTACGGCGAATTCCTTTACGGCAGCAACAGATTAAGTACGCTCGCCAAGAAGGCTATCGGCGACGGCAACAACGTTATCGGCGGAGTAAACGGCGATTTTTACAGCGTTTATACCGGCATTCCTATGGGTGCCGTGATTGCAGACGGAATTATTATATCTGATGACGACAAAAACAACGCCGTCGGCTTTACCGATGACGGTGAGGTGTTTTTCGGCGATCCCGGCATTAATTTTACGGTTATTCATTCGTATGATGCGCCTGCCGAGCTTTCGGAAGATGTATTAACCGAGGAAACCGACGCTGAAGATCCAGAAACCTACGAAGCTATCAAACAAGAGGAGCTTGACGATGCTTCAAGCGAAAACGAAGCCGATGAAGCAGAAGATGAAGAAGAAATAAGTGAGGACACCGAAGTCGAAGATGAGGCTGAAATCGAAGATACTGCCGAAACGCTCAGAGAGGAGCTTCCCGTAAGCTATTTCAACAAGTATCCGACCGAATGGGGCGCATATTTACTCGATGAACGCTTTGCCGAATCAACAAGATCGACCAAGCCCTCGCTTGAAATAGTTATCACACTTGATTCGCCCGATATGTTTCCGAGCGCCAACACGCTTATGCTCGGCACAGTCAGCGAAATTCATTCAGACGCGACAAACACTCCGATACTTCCCGGCACGGTCGTTATATCGGTCTGCGAAACAAGCACATATCGCGGAAATTACAATAACGTATCAGTCGGCGACCGTATGCTTATAAGCTTTTCTGTAACAGAAGGTTGGGAAAGGGTAACAAATGCTATCGGCGGAAGTGATATATTTATTGAAAACGGCGAAATCAAGGAAGAAGTTATCGACCAATCCCACGAAAAAATAGCCAACCCGAGAACGGCTATCGGTATACGAGAAGACGGAACTGTTATTATTTTTGCAGTCGATGGCAGAAGTGATGAGTCATACGGTCTGCGTATGATAAGCCTTGCAAAAACTCTGCTTTCGTTCGGATGCGTTACCGCAATGAACCTTGACGGCGGCGGCTCAACAACTGTAGTTGCAAGCTTTCCCGACTCTGACGAGATAACGCTTGTCAACACTCCTTCAGATTCTGCCGAGCGATCGGTTTCAAACGCACTTTTACTTGTAAATCCGTTTGAATCTGACGGTGTCGCACGCTACATAATACCGGCAGACACGGCACCTGTCATTCTCCCGGGTGAACAATACGTATTTGACGGTGATTTTTACGACTGTGCACTAAAGCAGGTATCAACTGACGATAATTTCGCTTTATCAAGCGAAGACGTAAAGCTTGATTTTGACCTTTCACGTTTGTCTTACTATACAAGTGACAATTTGCCCGAGCTTGGCGAAATAAGCAATGACGGACGTACATATACCGCAAGCGGTATTACCGGTGAGATCCCGCTAATTTTAACAGCCGAGCACAACGGTGAGCTGCTTACAGGCCGCGTTTTATTGTTCGTAGCTCCCGCGCCCGATTCGGTGACCGTTATGCTTGCTTCATCTCTTTTAGCGCCAAAGGATGGGCTTGATATTGAGTTTGACGCATATTATATGGGCAAGCCCGTGCCGTCCAAGGCTGAGCAGTTGACCTACACGCTCACCGAGCTTGAGGTGCGCACATCGCATACTGTCGACGAAAACGATACAACTGTCAAGCTTGCCGACTCTTCGATCGCTTATATTAATGAAAACGGACGCTTCATCCCATATTCCGACGCAGACGGCGTAGTACTTCTTACAGCCGCACTTGACGGCATTCCGGTTACTCAATCGGTTATTGCTTGTACAAGTCCTTACATCAGCACGCTTGAAGAAACGACATTAAGCTACGATTTCACCATTACTGATGAATCCGAAGACGCAGAAGACATCGCTGATAAAGATGACACCGAAGAAAGCGTTCTGCCTCTGACCGAGAACATTATCATTGAAAACAGTATGCCGATTGAAAACGCTTTGAGTCTTGATCTTTACGCAAGCAAGAGCGATCTTGTGATAAACGCTCACGTTCTTGACCGCGACGGAAGCATACAGAAAGTAAGCTACACTCTTGAAGAAAACGAGCCTGAAGTTAACGGTATATACCACTACCGCGCTGAGCTGAACAATAAATATGTTGAGCTTACTGCCCCAATTGTAATAGAAAAAGAAGCTAACATTGACAAGGTTGGTGAGCTTAAGCTCACATCCGCCAGAGCAAGCTTCGATGACACTCAGACTGTATTTTACGACACGTATAATCACTGGGCAAGGCAGAACATAAACGCACTTTACCGCTTGGGTATTGTCGGCGGTGAGCAGTATGACAACAAAATCAGATTTGCTCCCGACAGATCACTTTCACGCGCTGAATTCGCTGTAATCATTTCACGAAGCCTTGGCTATCAGGTTGAAGAATATAGTAGCGAGCTTGAATTTGACGATATTGAAAGCATTCCCGAATGGTCACTTCCCTACGTGCGCGCTGTAAGCGAAAACAAAATAATGAACGGTAAGGCAATGTCCGACGGAAGTCTTAACTTCGATGCCGGCGGAAGCATAACACGCCAGGAGATAATGCAGGTTATCGGTAATATCATCAAGAAGCACAGAGACGAAAGTGTAATTGAAGCGATACTTGCCGAGGGCATTATTTCAGAGGATGAGGCTGAGCTTATAAGTGAGCAATTAGAGGATGAAACCGCAATTTCAGAGGTTATATCCGAAGATGTAACCAAAGAAACAAGCTCTTATGAAATGCCTCTGTTTACCGATGCTGCGGATGTCTCTGCCTGGGCATACGACAACGTGCTCTTGACGCTTGAAGCGGGTATTGTAAACGGTTATTCGGACAACACCTTAAAGCCCCTTAACAAGGTTACACGTGCCGAAGCTTCCACTATTGTTTTAAGGACATTAAGTTATCTTGAAAATGAATTTCTTTCTGACTTGACGGCATAATTTCTCTGATAACTATTGCATTTTTCTGAAATTATGCTATACTGTGCATATAAGTTGAACTCTTTAAGGAGAAACGGTCATGACAACAATACTTAACGCAACACCTGAATATCTCAATGAACTTCAAGATTTAGCTGCAAAAAAGCTTATAAGCATACTTAAGTGCGAAAACACGGTCTATTCATCCGAAAATATGTTTTATATTTCACAAGACGGTGATGACAGCAACGACGGAAGAAGCGAAGGCTCCCCGTGGAAGACGCTTTCGCATCTTAATGATGAGCAGATAGTTCCCGGCTCTGTAGTTCACTTTAAGCGCGGAGAGCTATGGAGAAACGGTTTTACAGCGCGCCCGGGAGTTACCTACACGTCTTACGGCGAAGGTCAAAAGCCGAGAATTTACGGCTCTCCCTACAACGCAGCCTCCCACGGATTTTGGAGTCTTACCGACACGCCCGACGTTTACGTTTACAGCGAAAGGATAAATCTTGACGTAGGTGGTATATTCTTTGACGATGCAACAAGCCACGCAATCAAGCTTATACCGAACTATATTGATGGCAAGCCTGTGTTCGACCGCACCTACAAGGCTCCTTTCACATCATACAGAGATCTTAAGCACGATCTTGATTTCTTCCACGATTTCGGCGAACCTGTTGCCAACAGCGAAAACGGCGGATTATTATATCTTTGCTCAAAGGCCGGTAATCCAGCAGAAAGATTTTATGAGATCGAATTCAATTTACGGCAGAACGTAATACGCGCCTCAGGGCACGGAATTACTTTTGACAATATTGCCGTTATGTATGGCGGCGCGCACGGTATCGGTGCCGGAACAATTAACGATCTGACAGTCAAAAACTGCTTTATCGGCTATATCGGCGGCGGAATTCAGTTTTACCGCGAGGGCGTTGTCACAAGATTTGGCAACGGAATTGAAATATACGGCGGATGCAAGAATTTCACGATTGAAAACTGCTACGTTACTCAGTGCTACGACGCAGGAATAACCCATCAGCTTTCAAGCGGCGGAGAAAATGAATGCTTACACTTAAACGTTAATTTCAAGGATAATCTTATAACAGACTGCGTTTACGGAAT
Organism: Clostridia bacterium; assembly: GCA_017411885.1. Next base: position 3,537 of record JAFQPF010000075.1, on the reverse strand, counting down.
CGAATATTTTCTCGGTGCAAGCAAGGATAATCTCGCCCGCCGTGAGATGCACGATATTTTCTACAAAAACAATCACATAAGAAATTCCGGTCTCGGTTGGGGTAATCAACGCCCCGACACCGACTGTCAGGCGGCTATCAAGGGCTGGGATCACAGAAACGAAGCCTACAACTTTATTATAGAAAACAACATACTCGAATATTCAAGCTGGAACCTTATCCATGCGGGTTGCGGTATTGACGAGTGGGCGCCCACCGTTAAGAACAATACGCTTATAACATACAGAAACGCAGGACTTGCACGTTACGGCGAAAACCCGTCAAGACAGTATCTGTTCAACAATTATGCCGGCGCTTCCCCGATGTTTTGCGACAACACGTTTGTGTATCTGAATCAGATAGCAAATGATCCCGACAGATTTGAAAAAGCAAGACTTTCGGATACTTATCAGCCACTTTGACCGATTGAAAGGAACCAGATTGTGAAGTACGTTTTTATAATAAATCCCAAGGCAGGACCAAAAAACTCAGAAAATTATATCAGAAGCGAGGTTGAGCGTGCGGCGATTATTTCGGGCAAGCGAACCGGGCTTACATACGAGTACGAGTTTTACACAACAAAGGCTCCGCTTGATGCAACTGCGTATGTACGCGAATATTTGTCTGTACATTCCGAAGACGTATGCTTCATAGCCTGCGGCGGCGACGGTACATTATTTGAGGTAACACAGGCGCTGATAGGACACGACAACGCTTATCTTAGCGTATACCCATGCGGCAGCGGAAACGATTATGTAAAATACTACGGCGGCAAAAATTACTTCCTTGATCTGACCGGAATTTTTGAAGGAAGCGTCCGTGACGTTGACGTTATGCGCTTTGGCGACCACTATTCGATCAACATATTAAACTTCGGTTTTGACACTTCGGTTGTCGAAACGATGCAAAAGGTTCGCAGAACTCCGATCATCGGCGGCTCAAACTCATATTACACGGGTATTGTTACCGCACTTATGAAGGCAATGAAGAACAAGTGCAAGGTTTACGCTGACGGCGAGTTATTAAATCCCGACGGATTACTCTTGCTTTGCACGCTCGGTAACGGAGCTTACGTTGGCGGAAGCTTTAATTGCTCTCCCAAAAGCGACAACGATGACGGACTTATGGAGGTATGTCTTGTAAAGCCGATAAATATCTTCCGTTTCTTAAAGCTTCTTCCCCACTATCAGAACGGAACACATATTGACTCCCGTGAATTTGATGATATAATGGTGTACAGACGCGCGCGTACTGTAAAAATCGAAGCGCACGACGGCTTTAATCTTTGCTTTGACGGTGAGCTTATAAAGGCTTCGGAAGCAACGGTTGAAAACCTGAAGCAGGCACTTCATTTTATAGTTCCTCGCGATTCAATGATAACACCTGCGAAGATTCCCGCACTTGTTAAATAGCAAAAGGTCGACGGATATACCGTCGACCTTTTTAGATTTCAATTAAATTACCGCGCTTGACTTCTTTTTTGCTTCTTAAAAAAAGCAGACCGTTCTTTACTATTTCCCCACCTTGCTTAATATCCTCAAGCGCGTAAAGATCGCCCGCTTTATCAAGCGCAACGTTATCAAGCGGATGAAGCTTATGCGCACCGAGCTTTTCAAGCAAAACCTTTTCCTCGGCTTCAAGCCGTTCAAGCTCACTGTCATCAAAGCTTAAAGCCTTAAAAAACAACTCGTTCATTATCCTCTTCCTCAAGCTTGCAATCAATATCTATTTTGTTTTCTCCGTCTTCTATGAGCCCATCCGGTGTTTCAACCATATCGTGACGCTTGAGCAAAAATCTTCTTACTGCAAAGAGTATTGCTATTGCTATTACTGTTATAAGGTTTTCGATCGGACTTGCGTGTCCAACTATAAGCTGACGTGCAAGCGCGAAGGCAAGAACCTCTATAACAGTTTCAGGCGTATGCTTGCAAAGCATTTTTATAAGCTCTGCGCCAATAGCAAGAATGATAGCATCGTCAAGTATTCTTACAAGTGAGTCTGTTCCGCCCAAAAAGGTTTTAGTATTCACGGTATCAATAATTAACCGCGCGCCCAGAATAAGAATTGCAAGGCTGACGATAACCGAGATCAACAGCTCGAATATGTAGCTGAGTTCAAACATTTTGTCCTGCATCTTTTTACGCATATTACACCTCATTGTTTAATATTTCACAGTCTTTACAAAATGAAACATTTACTATCTAATATGATAGCATAACCGAGAAAAAAAGTCAACAAGTGCTTAATACAATAAAGGCTGAGTTTTAGAACTCAGCCTTTATTATAACTTAGTTTGTTTCGTCAAGAAATTCTCTCAAAACCTCATCCTGTATCGCTTTAAGCAGCTCAGGAGCTTTTCCGCCAACCTTTTTGCCCTCTATCTCCTCTGCGGCAAGGCAAAGGCTTCCGGCTGAGGACACCATAATTTCGTCCGCATTCATAAGCTCATCGAGAGTATACGGAGTCTCTGACACGGGGATTCCGAGTTTACCGCACGCCTTTATGATATGATTTCTCGCAATACCCGGAAGAATGAGGTTATCGGTAGGCGCGGTCTTGAAAACGCCGTCCTTGATTATGTGCACGTTACTGTGAGCGCACTCGGTTACTCTGCCGTTTCTGTGGAATACGGTTTCATTGCATCCCGCCTCCTTCGCTCTTTGCGAAGCTACGACCGAGGGGATAAGGTTAAGCGTTTTGATATTACAATGCAAAAATCTCGTATCCTCCATTACGATAAGCTTGACCTTTTTATATACGTCAGCTATATCCTTGTGGAAAAGATTTATCCAGAGATTAGCCTTTGAACCATCGTCGGGATAAACGTGGTTACGCTCACCGGATCCGCGTGTAAACTGAAAATAAACGAAGTTTTCGCCTGTATCCATCTTTGATACCATTTCATTAAGTATCGCCTTAAGCTCTTCCTTTGTCTGAGCAGGTTTGATTTCAAGAAGTCTTGCGCTGTTATAGATACGGTCTACGTGCTCATCAAGTGAAAATATTTTATAGTTTCGGCTATAGGTCGCATCGTAAACACCGTCGCCGAAATAGCATACTCTGTCGCTCATGGGTATGCTCATATTTTCAATTTCATCATATTTGCCGTTATAATAACCGAGGTTTTTCATAAAAAACTCCATTCATAATATTTTCTGCGTATATTGTAGCACACAGTATACGCAAAGTCAATATGTAAAAAAGATAGCTCAAAATTGAAGCTATCTTTTTTTACGTCAGGTTGAAATTCCCGCGAACTGACTCTGATATAGCCTATAGTAAGCTCCCTTTCTTTCAAGAAGCTGCTCGTGGCTTCCCTCCTCTGCGATTCTGCCGCCGTCTATAACGATTATCTTATCAGCATCGCGTATAGTGGAAAGTCTGTGAGCGATTATAAGGCTTGTTCTGCCCTTCATAAGCGCAACCATTGCCGACTGTATATGCATTTCGGTCTGCGTATCAACACTTGATGTAGCTTCATCAAGTATCAGTATCTTCG
>JAFQPF010000074.1 GCA_017411885.1 Clostridia bacterium | reverse complement strand
GTTCAGTCTTCAAATCTTACAAGCGCGCTCTTTGCGTGTGCCGTGAGTCCCTCGGCACTCGCAAAGCCTGCAACATCCTTGTATACCGCTTCAAGCGCATCCTTGGAATAATAGGTATACTGCATCTTCTTAACAAAATCGTCTACCGAAAGGGGGCTTGAAAAGCGTGCCGTTCCGCTTGTGGGAAGTGTGTGATTAGGTCCGGCAAAATAATCTCCGAGTGCCTCGGGGCAATATCTTCCCATAAATACCGAGCCTGCGTTTTTAACGCTGTCGATATAATCAAAAGGTGAATCTATGCAAAGCTCAAGATGCTCGGGCGCGATATCGTTTGATATTTCTATAGCCTCTTCTATACTCGGGCAAATAATGATCTTTCCGTTGTTGTCAATAGACGCCCTTGCAATATCGGCTCTTTCAAGAAGCGGAATCTGTCTTTCAAGCTCTTCAGAAACCGCTTTTGCAAGCTCTGTGCTTTCGGTTACAAGCACCGCGCTTGCAAGCTTATCGTGCTCTGCCTGGGAAAGTAGGTCTGCCGCGATATTCTTTGCCGAGGAATTTTTATCAGCTACTATAAGTATCTCACTCGGTCCTGCGATCATATCTATCGCAACCTTGCCAAACACCTGACGCTTAGCCTCTGCAACGTAAGCGTTGCCGGGGCCTACTATCTTATCAACTCTCGCTATGCTCTCGGTTCCGTAAGCAAGCGCGGCAACCGCCTGCGCACCGCCCATCTTATATATCTTGTCAGCACCCGCAACGCTTGCCGCCGCGAGTATGACCGGGTTTATCTTACCGCCTGTGGCAGGGGTAGCGATAACGATGCGCTCAACTCCCGCAATTTTTGCAGGGATACAGTTCATAAGCACACTTGACGGATACGCCGCCGTACCGCCCGGAACGTAAAGTCCCACGCTTTCAAGCGGCATAACCTTCTGACCTGTAACTACGCCCTTCTTTTCGTTGAGAATAAAGCTGTTACGAACCTGATGCTTATGAAATTCGCGTATATTCTCAGCCGCATCCTCCATTATTCTGATAAGCTCGGGGGAAACCTCGGCTCTTGCCGCTTCGATCTCCTCCTTTGTTACCTCAAGGCTCTCAAGGCTTGCTCTGTCAAACTTTTCCGCGTAATCGAAAAGTGCCTTGTCCCCTCTTTCTCTAACGTCTGCAATTATATCAGCGACAGTTTCGCCAACGTCGCTTATTCCCTCTGCACGCGCGAATATTTCATCGCGCGAAACAAGGCTTACGTCCATGATCTTTATCATTTTTTATTCTCCTTATCAAGCTCTTTCGCAAGCGCGTTTGCAAGCGCGTTTATCTCATCGTTTTTGAACTTGAAGCTTGATTTGTTAGCAACAAGCCTTGCGCTTATCTGCACTACCGTTTCAATAGGCTCAAGATCGTTTTCAAGAAGCGTCGTTCCTGTTTCCACGATATCGACAATAACGTCAGAAAGCCCGAGAATCGGCGCAAGCTCGATCGAGCCGTTAAGCTTGATTATATCTATATCCATGCTCTTGGAGCGATAGTAATTCTTGGCGATATTTACAAACTTGGTGGCAACTCTGAGCTGTCTTAACGGATCGTATTCAAAGTCCTTTTTCGCCGCCACCGCCATACGGCACTTGCCGAAGCCAAAGTCCAAAAGCTCATATACGTCGGGTGAATATTCAAGTAAAATATCCTTTCCCGCAACACCTATATCGGCGGCACCTCTTTCAACGTATATGGCAACGTCGGATGGCTTTACCCAGAAATATCTTACGCCAAGCTCGGCATTTTCAAAAACGAGCTTGCGGTTGTTTTCGTGTATCGCCGGGCAGGTATATCCGGCCCTTTCAAAAAACTCAAGAGCACGTGAACCGAGTCTGCCCTTGGGAAGTGCAATATTTATCATCTGATTCACTCCTTTGCTCTGAGATCAATCGTATCCGAATACGCTTGCTTATCCGAAGCGTTCTTCTGAAGCTCAAAGGCAATGCCCTCACTTATCAGCCTATCCCTTTGTGCGATAAGCTCTTTAACGTTGCTATTTTCGTTATAAAGCACGAGCACCGGTTTCTTCTGCGCTTCTTTTTTGTAATCAAGATATTTAAGCCTGTCGTGGTATACCGCAAAGCCGACAGCCCCCGATTTTTTGCCAAGCTTTTTCATAAGCTTGTCGTATCTTCCGCCCGAAAGGACAGCATTAGGCACACCATTCACAAAGCCCTTGAATACGATTCCGTTATAATAATTTACACTGCTTATTACCGAAAAATCAAGCTTTATTCCATCTTCTCCCTCAAAAAGCTCTGCAAGAGCCTTTATTTCGGCAAGCGCATCCTCGCACTTTTTATTTACACAAAGCTTTTCAAGCTCGGGTATCACAGCATCAAAGCTTCCGTAAAGTCCGGTGAGCGTTTGAAGCTTTGTCGCGCGATCACCTAAAAGCTCACCTAAGCCGTGTGCGTTCTTTTCTCCGATGCATTTAAGCACCGCGTCTATATCGCAATCACCGATATCGCTTATAAGTCCCTCTACAAAGCCAAGATGCGACATATCAAGCACGTACTCGTCTGTAATGATCCCAAGGCTTTGCTTTGCAAGCGAAAGCACCTCGTATATGTTGTAGGTATCAATGTCACCGATGCACTCGATACCGCTTTGCATAATTTCGGTGAATTCGTGATCACCCTCACTCATCCTATATACGTTTTCGTTATAGCAAACGCGCTTTACTCTGCCGATCTCATCGGTACAGTTTTTTATAATAGAAAAAGTGACGTCCGGCTTAAGTGCCATAAGCTTACCGTATGCATCGGTAAAGGTGATCACCGCGTCGTTTATAAGGAAATCCTTATTCTTGCCGTAAAGATCGTATTCCTCAAACTTACTCATCTTGAACTGTGAGTAACCGCTTGCCTTATAAAGCGAGCGAAGCGAATAAATTATCTTCTCTTCACCGCTTAACGCAATTTCATTGTAATTTTGCATATTTACGCCTTGCCCCCGCTTTTCTTTTCAAGCCTTTCAAGCACGGTCTTATATCCTCCGCTGCCATAGGACAGGCACTTGTTGACACGGCTTATCGTAGCCGTGCTTGCGCCCGTAGAGGCGGCGATCTCGGTATAGACCTTGCCTTCCTTTAACTGCTTTGCGACCTCAAGGCGCTGGGATATATCCTGTATCTCCTTGATCGTGCAAATATCCTCAAAAAAGTTACTGCATTCTTGTGCGGTTTCAAGTGTAAGTATAGCACTGAAAAATGCCTGAAGCTCAGCGTTATCAAGCTTATCTATCATAATACAGAAATTCCTTTCCGTGTTTTTTTGCGTACATTTTCCTGTCGCTTTTACATTTTATCACACTAAAGCGTTAAAGTCAATAGCTTTTATCATATTTTCACAAAAATAATAACCAAATTTTATTGCATTGTACGCCCTTTTAGTGTATAATGTAATAAAAGCCGTACAACGGCGCAAAAAGAAAGTTGAATCATTGAAAAAATGAAGAAAAACACGATCCGGACACAAACCTTGAAAAACATCGCGATCACGGCGGTATGTATTGCTATGTGTATAATACTACCGCAGGCGTTTCATATGATACCGAACGGCGGAAAGCTCTTTTCGCCTATGCATATACCGATACTTGTATGCGGACTTGCCTGTGCGTGGCAATACGGATTTGTATGCGCCCTTTCGGGAGTTTTGCTATCCTCTCTTTTAACCTCAATGCCGACAGTCCCCCAGCTTCCGTCAATGATGACCGAGTGTGCTGTATATGCACTTGTTGCCGCCCTGCTCATACGCTTTTTGCACAAAGGAAGAAGCTTTCCCGGCATATACATAAGCCTTACAGGCGCGATGATAGCAGGCAGGCTTGCCGGCGGAATCGTGAAAGCATTTATACTCGGCAACGAATACAATCTCCATTTGTGGGTAAGCGGATATTTTATAAAGGCATTCCCTGCAATAATCATCCACTTGCTTCTGATACCGCCGATAGTACGCGCGCTTGCAAAATCGGGATTTATAAAGGAATAGAAAAACGCCGTCGGTGAATTTCACCGACGGTGTTTCTTATATATTAAATTATTCAGCCGGAACGTAGGGAAGAGTTTCATATCCTGCCCACTTAGCGAAGTAACGGGAAAGGATAACGCCGTCTGTAGCATCAACACCGCCTACGCCGTCAACGTCGGAGTTTGCGAGGTTGATTTCATCTTCACCGTATCCTGTCCACTTAGCATTATAGCGTGCGATAGCAACGCCGTCTGTGGGTTCAACAATGCCGTTTCCGTCAACGTCACCGAGGAGAACTTCGGGTTCCTCGGAAGCGATCTGCGAAACGAGGATTCTTGTGATCTTGACGTTCGGGTTTGTTCCGCCTGTACCATCTGCACCCTTATAAGAGAAGGTGAGCGTGTGCCATGTATCCTCAAGTACGCCTGTCTTGTACATCTTGTTGAAGGCGTGGTTTGTATCAGTCAGGTAGATATTCTGAGGCTGACCGCCGTCGAGTGTCCACTCAACGTAGTATCCGCCACCGTTAAATTCCATAAAGAACGCGATACCGGTACCCTTGAACTTGTAGGTAAAGCTGTTATCATTAGCCGAAGGATAAATATAGCCTTCCGAATCAAGGTTGTTAAAAGCTTTGTTTGCGCTATATGTCCAGCCCTTTACATCTGTGAAGGTATTTTCTGTAACCTTAACGTATGTGGGAACGAAATCAATATTTCTTTCGTCGATGTAAGTTTCGGGAACTGTATGCTCGATAGGCTTTTCGGGTACTTCATCAGCGCCGAATAGCTTAGCGAAGAGATACTGCTTGATAACGTCGGCGTAAATTACATAACCCTTGTCAAGAGGATGAACAGAGTCTTTGACGTACTCCTCCCATGTTCCACCGGTGGATGTGATATGATTGTTCATCGCACGTCCGACGTCGATACCTGTTACACCATAGTGAGCAGCGACTGTTTCCTGAAGCTTTGCAATCGGGCTTGTGTCTGTCTGATTTAAAAGTCCCTTATCCGTTACATATATAGAAATGATCTCGGTTTCGGGAGACTTTTCTCTTATCTGGCGGATGATAGATTCATAGTAAAGCTGAACCGTACCATCTGCGTAATGCTTGCTGTAAGAGTCGTTAACCGCGAATTCAACGAATACGAGGTCGGGGTCGTGTGCAAGAACGTCAACGTCTGTTCTGAACGCGCCGAGCATAGAGCCCGAGCCGCCCATTGCGGAGTTGTGGAGGTTAACTTCAACGTCGGGGAACATATTCTTGAGCCACACGCCTGTGAGTCCTCTCCAGGATGTGGTATCAGCAACACTTGCGCCCGCACCTGCTGTAACAGAGCCGCCGAGGTATACCACGTTAAGCTTCTTTTCTACGATAACCTTGTAAACGAGGTTTTCAAGGTTATCGCGGTCGAAGATATACTGACTGTAATCCTTTGCGGGAGCCGTTACCGTCACTACGCAATCTCCCGTATACTTACCGTCATCTGCAGTAACCTTAATTGTAGCCTGACCGGGAGCAAGAGCGATTATTTTGCCGTCTGCGGTTACGCGCGCAACACTATCATTCTTACTTTCGTAAGCAAGCTTTGCCTGCGCGGTCGTGGGGTTCAACTTGACATCAAGCTTTGTAATAGTTCCCTGTTCAACACCAAGAGCAGCAGGAACCTCGATTCCGAGAAGCTCTTTATTTACATCGAAATCAACGCTGTAAGCCTCCTCAACGCTTTTGTAAAAGCCTATAGACTCTATTTCAAAATACGTATCCTTGACACTCTTATTTCCGTTGTCATACCAAAGCTTTAATACAAGCTTATCGTATTCTGATAATTCGTCAGCATTATTATATCCGATACCGGATCCAAGTGAGCTGTTGGGCAAAGAGCTATCTTCAAGGGCATCCACAAAAATCTCATCCTGTGCGCTTGATTTGAACGTCGGCTTGTAGGAGAACAACGTAAAGGATTTTCTTGTACCATCTTTATCGTATGTTGTCTGTATATTAAAGTCGACCGTCGCTGTGCCCTTAATTGAATTTATGTTTGTTTTATAATCTACTCTTACAACGTTGTAGGTTTTAAGGAGAATATCCTCATTTTCAAATGATACCGTAACCTGTGCGTTTGACACCTCGGAGTCGGCAGTGATTTTCACCTTTCCGTCGCTGAGGGATTTGCTGATGCCCGAGGGAACGGACACAAGATTATAAAGCTCTTCCTCATCAAAAGCAAAATGCTCACCTACCGGTACCGGTTTAAAGTCATTGGTTTCGCTAACCGTAACGATGCCCTTTGCTACCATCTGATTCATCATATATTCACCGAGCATACCCTCAGCCTCATCGTTAGGATGAAGGTCGCCGTCATAAAAGAGCTCGGGGGTATCGGTAAAGTCGGTTTCGGGCGAGTTATATATGTCAATCGCGGGAATGCCGTATTCCGCGCATACGCTTAAAACTCTGTCAACGTAATCGGTAAGCGGTAATGTATTCGAACAGGTTCTCAAGCACTTTATGGGGGTAAAGAAAACTATCTGCTTTTCGGGATAACGCTTGATAAGAATTTCTATAAGATTTCTGAGTCCGCCCTCGAAGGTCGTATTAAGTCTGGTTCCCTTTTCCCCGAGAGGAACATTACCAAACCAGTCATTAACACCGCCCTTTACGGTTATAAGATCTGCATTTTCCTCCATTGTAAGGGCTCTTGCCTGGAAGGATTTATCCTCTTCTGCGCCGGCAGTGACAGAAATTTTTGTTCCTCCGACACCATAGTTTCTGTTTTTTATGTTATAATTCTGAGACCACCATACATGGTACACACGTCCGTTCGGAGCAGAATAACTGGTGATCGAATCACCCAAAGCGTTCACATTGATCAGCTTGCCATAGTTGAACACATCGTATTTTACAAGGGAGATAGCTTCCGGCTTTCCGACAACTACCATACATTCAACAGTCTCTTCGCCATAGGATGCGCTTACCGTTGTAATACCGTTTTTGAGTGCGGCAACCTTACCGCTTGCATCGATTGTAGCAATAGTTTGATCCGCGCTCTTAAAGGTAAATTCAGCACCCTCAAGACCTTTAACTGCAGGCTTGATCGTAAAGCTCTCGCCTGCGGAAAGTCTGAACGCAGTATAATTGATTGAAATTTCGATTTCGGAAGCTTTCGCCGGATGAACGTAAGCAAGAGCATCAGCCTCGCTCTTGAACGCACCTATGTATTCAACCATCAGATAATCCTCTTTTGAAATTGACTTCTTTGAATAGTAAGGCTTTAAGTATATGTAGTCTACAGGAGCTTCATCAATAGAATCAAAAGAATATACGTCTGCAGCCGCGTGTTCTGCACTAGTATAGCTCTTAAGATCAATAATTACAGAGTTATAAGCACCTGAGTTGTCAATAGTCACCCTTTTGCCCCAAAGACGTGTAGCCGTTCCATTATAGCTTACACCAACATTTACGTCGGTATTTTTATTGGAGGCGATAAGTGCCTTGTATCCAACCTTGATATACGGATAATCCTTTGCGTTATAGCCGTCAAAAAGCTCCGTGAGCACAAATCTCAAACCCGTATTATCATTGGCTACATCCAATACTCCGTTTGGATAGCCACCAACAAAGCTTCTGCCTGCAAGAGCATCGTATACAAGCTCTGTGTTGTGTACCATTCCCGCTAATGACGAGCTTTTAACCGTAGTGATAAGTTCGCTTGCATCCGCAACGATACAATCAGCATCGGCACTGACCGAAATCGCAGTCACAGTCAACGTTAGCAGTAGGATAAATGCGATGAATAATTTTTTCATACCTTTTTCTCCTTATCGGGTTTGTTTTCAAATACATTATACATTGCATGCACCTATAATGTCAATGCAACAAATGATACATATTTGATACTTTTTGATACAAAGTATCCCATAATATTGACAAAATCACTGCCAAACTACATTATTATTGTATCAAGCAGAGATTCATATGTCAATCTGTATTTTTTTAAGAATATACGTTTTTTGCAAAATATGCTTTTTGGACAAAAAACTGCGTTTAACTCAAAAAAGAACGGGCATAAGCCCGTTCTTTTTTATCTTATTTGTCCGTTTCCGCGGATGCGGCAAACCCAAATTAATATGCAAGCCTTATCATATTCCATGAATGCTTCTTCAACACAACCTCTTGATTTTCACCTTTTATCTCATTGATCTCTCTTAAAATCGGTTTGACTTTTTGTGCCGTCTTTGTGTTTGTTTCCTTAAGATTCTCGCAATATAATTCTACGTGCTCTTTGAGGCAGGCTGTATCAAATCCTCCCAATTCAAGCGAAAGCTGCATATCCTCCGTAAGCGAACGATTAAGTGCAAAAACAACGATCTCTCTCTTTTCTTCATTTACTATGACAGAGCTTTCAATATACGGAACGGTTAAATTATCACTCGTTTGATACGTTTCACATTTGGTTAACTTTTCCATGACCGTACCTCTGCCGTTTTGCGATGCATACATGTAAGGGTAAAAAATCGTTTGCGTCCAAGCACTTCCACCCGTCTCGGTCATTATCGGAGCAATTACGTTCACAAGCTGTGCAAGGCAGGCTATTTTGACTCTGTCGCAGTTATTCTGAAGCGTCATAAGCATACATCCTACCACAAGCGCGTCTTCAAAGCTATATACATCCTCCAGAATCGGTGGAGCTACCTGCCACTTTTCACACTTAATTTTCTCTGCGCTGTCCCACACGTTCCATTCATCAAAAGCAAGGTTTAACGTCTTTTGCGAATGCTTTTTAGCTTTTATGGAGTCGCACATTGCCACAACCGACTTTATAAATGAATCCATATGCACCGATCTGCCTAAAAAATCAGGAGTATTATTTTCCTTGTTACTATAATACTGGTGCAGTGAAATATAATCTGCACAGTTATAAGCGTAATCGAGAACCGTCAAATTCCAATCGGCAAACACAGGGGATTCACAGTTTGTTCCGCAAAGCACAAGCTCGATGTCGGGATCGGTCAATTTCATCATTTTTCCGGCTTCTTCCGCTATGTGACCATACTCGTCTGCTGTCTTACGGCAGATCTGCCACGATCCGTACATTTCGTTGCCAAGGCACCAGGTCTTGATGTTGAAAGGCTTGTCAAAGCCGTTTTTCCTTCGCATATTGGCATAATACGTATCCCTGTC
>JAFQPF010000073.1 GCA_017411885.1 Clostridia bacterium | reverse complement strand
TTTTAGCCTTGGTTTTATACGTAGTATATTCAATAGGGGCACTTGTAGTTGTATTAGGGATTGTTCAGTCATTAAAGAATGCTATGAACCGAAAAAAATAAGCAGTATACAAGTAGATTTAGTTTCACTTCCAAAAGAGGCGGAGATATATCCGCCTCTTTTGTGTTTATACACACCGCAAATCAGGCAAATATACTTGACAGAATCAGCAAAATATTGTATTATAAATACGGCAAAATTGGTCTGCGCAAAGGAGATTTATTATGATCGAAACCAACATAAAAAAGCTCAGAGATCCGTTTATACTTGTTGAAGACGGCGTTTATTACGCTTACGGAACAGGTGTCGGAGCCGATAACGATTGGAAAAACACAATCTACGCCTGCTATAAGAACACAAGCGGCAGGCTTGACGGTGAATGGGTAAGGATCGAAAATGAGATATACGTGAAGCCTGCGCACGCCGACAGAAATTTGTGGGCGCCAGAGGTGCATAAATACAAGGGCGAGTTTTATATGTTCACGACCTATCATTCGACGCACACCGACCGCAGAGGAAGCACCGTGCTTAAGTCAAAATCTCCCGAGGGACCGTTTGTTGAGATCACGCGCGGCACGATAACCCCTCCCGAATGGGACGCTATCGACAGCACGCTTTATATTGATCCCGAGGGCAAGCCGTGGATGGTATTCGTTCACGAATGGACACGCACGGACGATAACATCGGAAGAATGTCGATAGCAAGAATGTCTGATGATCTGACAAGGCTTATAAGCGAGCCTGTCGATATTTTCCGTGCTGACGATCCCGCGTGGTCGGGCGGCAGAAACGTAACCGACGGATGCTTTATGTATACGACCAAAAAGGGAAGTCTGCTTATGATATGGTCGAATTTCTGCGAAAGCGGCTATGGCGTCGGCATCGCAAGAAGCGAAAACGGTAATGTCAACGGCAAATGGATACAAGAGGAGAAAATGCTTTATTCAAAGGCACTTTCGGGTAAATACGACGGCGGTCACGGTATGATATTCAAAGCGCTTGACGGGAAAATGTACCTTAGCGTGCATACCCCCAACGTGCCCGAGGATGATCGCTCGGAGGTTCCGACCTTTATCGAGGTAATTGAAGAAAACGATACGCTCGTATGTAAGTTTTAGGAGGATAAATCTATGGTAAAATATGATCTTATTGTAGTCGGCGGCGGCATATCCGGAGTTGCCGCGGCGGTAAGCGCGGCACGTGAGGGAATGAAGGTGCTGCTTATTGAAAAATTCGGCTCGCTCGGCGGAGCGATGTCAAACAGTCTCGTATTCCCGTTTATGGGCTTTACCTGCGGCGACAAGCTTTTATCCGACGGTATCTTCACCGAAATGCGCAACAGAAAGGATGCTTACGGCGGCACGGGATATGAGGAATACAAGCTCGTTTTCGATGATATGGTAAGCGAAGCCGGCGTTGACGTGATCTTCCATTCAAACGCGTTTGAGGCAGTCTGCGAGGGCAGAATAATAAAGAGCCTTAAGGTCGCGACCAAGTCGGGTGTAATGGAATTTGAAGCTGACTTTTTCATAGACGCGTCGGGTGACGGCGAGCTTATTGCTATGACCGGCTGTGATATTCAACTCGGACGCGAAGAAGATGGGCTTTGCCAGCCTATGACCACCTGCTTCAGGCTTTGTAACGTAGACTACGAGATCTTCAAGCGCGATCGCGCGATGATACAGGAAAAATATAAGGAATACCGTGAGGCAGGCAAGATCAAAAATCCGAGAGAGAATATCCTTATATTCCCGAATTTTGCCCCCGGAGTAATACACTTTAACACCACGCGCGTTATAAAGCATAACCCGGTCGATCCGTTTGAGGTAAGCCGCGCGGAAATGATAGCGCGCAAGCAGATATACGAGATGGTAAGCTTCTTAAAGGAGGTTTCAAAGGCGTTTGAAAACTGCGTGCTTGTATCGAGTGCCGACCATATCGGCGTAAGAGAAAGCCGTAAGCTCAAGGGTGTGCATATCCTTACCGAACAAGAGCTTAAGGATTGCGTAAAATTTGATGACTGTATCGCTCTTGGCAATTACGATATAGATATACATAATCCGTCAGGTACGGGAACGCTTATATACCATATCGAAGAGGGCAAGTATTATCAGATACCCTATCGCTCGCTTTTGCCCAAGGAGTACGATAATATGCTCGTTTGCGGCAGATGCCTTTCGGCGACTCACGTAGCGCACTCGGCGGTGAGAATAATGCCGATATGCGCTTGTATGGGAGAGGCGGCAGGAGTGGCTCTTGCATACGCGAAGAAAACAGATGCAAACGCTCACACGGTCGACATACAGGCTGTAAGACAGATCTTACGCGAAAAGAACGCCGCAGTAGATTAAAAATAAAAAATACAAGTCCTGTGACTTGGATTTTTTCCTGCACACGCCGACAGCAAGTGGATACACGAGGAGAAAATGCTTTATTCAAAGGCACTTTCGGGTAAATACGACGGCGGTCACGGTATGATATTCAAGGCTCTTGACGGAAAGACTTATCTTTCAGTACATACGCCAAACACCCCGTCAGAAGAACGCGGAGAGGTTCCGACATTTATTGAGGTCGTTGAAGAAAACGATACGCTTGTGTGCAGATTTTGAGAAAAACGGTTGGTATGATACCGATAATAAAGAGTTGAACATCAGGAGGATTAAATATGTTGATTGATGAAAAATATTTGCTCGAAACGATGAAAGAGCTTATAAATACACCGAGCCCGGTCGGATATTACGTGGAAATGAAGCCGGTGATAGAAAAATATGCCAAGGCTTTGGGATATACCGTGACCTACGATAACCGCGATACGGCGTATGTAACCGTAAAAGGGGAGGATGACTCCAAAACCGTTTGTATAAGCGCTCACGCAGATACACTCGGATTGATGGTCAGAGGGATAAACAGCGACGGAACCTTGCGAGTCAGACCTGTCGGCGGAATAAACTTTGTCAGTGTTGAGGGCGAAAACGTAACTGTACATACCAGAAGCGGGAAGACCTATACGGGTATACTTGTCTGTGCGCATCATTCGTCACACGCCTTTTCAGATGCTAAAACGATCGAACGGAACGAGGATACCGAGTTTGTTCTGTTGGATGAAAATGTGAATAATGCAGAAGACGTAAGAGCACTTGGAATCAGAAACGGTGACTATATCTCGGTAGACCCAAG
This sequence comes from Clostridia bacterium, assembly GCA_017411885.1. The sequence goes on along the minus strand of JAFQPF010000073.1, from coordinate 83 downwards.
ATTTACGGTAACCGATAACGGATATATCAAATCCCGCAATCTTGACGATAAAGCGGCAATGGCGTGCTCATTTGCCACGTTGA
>JAFQPF010000072.1 GCA_017411885.1 Clostridia bacterium | reverse complement strand
TCGGGATAAGGGAAGCCTATCGTTCCCTCTTTATCTACGTTATAGGGGGTAAGGCAGCAAGCCGTTACACACTCAGTCGTTCCGTAGCCCTCTCTGACGTGAACGGTTGCGCCGTGATCGTCAAGGAATTTATCAAACTTCTTCTTAAGCTCAACCGAAAGAGTATCTCCGCCGGAGAAAACACCCATAAGCGAGTCGAGCTTAACACCGTCGAGGTAACTCGAGCGTGTAAGCGCTTCATAAAGAGTGGGGACGCCTGCTATATAGTTAGGCTTATGCTTTTTTATAAGCCCTGCGTATTCCTTTACGTTGAACTGAGGAACAAGAATAGCCTGTCCGCCGCAGAACATCATTGTGTGAACGCAAACACCAAGTCCAAAGCCGTGGAACATCGGCATTGCAGCAAGCATCTTTTTATGCTTGACCTCTTTATTGCACATTACCACGGTCTGAAGTGCAAGCGCGTTGAAGTTGCGGTTAGTAAGCTGGATTCCCTTTGTAACACCCGTAGTGCCGCCCGAGAACAGAATTACCGCAACGTCGTCTGCGGATTTATTCGAAACGAATTTTCCGTCGAAGCTCTTACCCGCGTCAATAAACGATTTCCAACTGATAATACATTCGTCATACGGAACCTTATCGATCTTGCGTCCCTTCGTAAGCGAATATCCTATCGACATCAAAGGAGAAAGCTCATCCTTTATAGATGCAACAACGAGCTTGCTTAAGGGATATTTCTTCATAACCTCAGAGAATTTTCCAAAGAACATATCGAGAGTTACTACGAACTTGCTCTCTGTCTCGTTCAGATAGAACTCGATCTCGCCTACCGCAGAAAGCGGATGTATCATCGTAGCAATGGCACCGATTCTGTTAAGTGCATAAAAGCAATAAACGGTCTGCGGTACGTTCGGCATACAAAGAGTTACTCTGTCGTCCTCTTTGATTCCTATTGCCTTAAACGCCTTAGCGCACTCATCGATCTTATATGCAAGATGGGCGTAGCTTATCTCTCTGCCCATAAACATAAGGGCAGGAAAATCAGCATTGTTCTCAGCAGTCTCGAGTACCGCGCCGCTCATAGTTGTTTCCGGGTAATCAAGATGGAATTTTACTTCTCCGTAGTTTTTCAGCCACGGAGCTTTTTTATCAAGTTCCAAAACCATTGTTATTTCCTCATTCAATACTCAATATCCTCGTTGAGAGGTCTTTCAAGAAGCTCGGGTTCAGCGAGAAGCTTTTTCAAAAGCTTCAAACTGTTGGCAAAGTAAAAGCCGTCGGCAATTCTTTCGTCAATAGTAAGTCCGAGCGGTAGCATATAGCGCATTTCAAAGGTACCGTCATCGTTATAGCACGGCTGCTTTTTTATCTCGCCAACGATTGCAAAAAACGAGTTCGTTCCCCAGTTTGCAAGATGATGGTAAGTAGCGGTAGTCTTTATACTGCCGAGATTTGAAAGAAATACGCTACAGTGGTATGGGTCCTCTTTTCTGATACTCTCGGGTAACATATTGTGATTATCAAGGAAAATCAGCAACGCCGTTATGATCTTGACCATAAATCTCGGGAATTTCATAATGACGTCCATAATATCGGTTGCACCGTCATTTTTGTTTTCCTTGCGTACGCTGTAAACAATCTTCTTTACTCTGCCGTATACCTGATCTATCGGGCTCTCTTCGCTGTTACTGTCAAGATGTAGAATAGCAAGGCCCTCGGGAGAGCTGTCTACAAATCTTTTCTTCACGGTAAACGCAAGAGAAACCTCGTTTCTCTCATAGTAACGGTAATTCATTATGTAATAATTGAGCTTGGGACGCTATGCTATGGTTTTTGCAACCGCAGCACAAACTACGTGAAATATCGTATACTTGAACTCAGGGCTGTCAGCATTTTTCTTTTCAAGATACTCTAAAACCGCAGTCATATCTATAAGCTCATTCATTACGGCTTCATTGGCAACTCTGCCGGGGAGCATATACGGCATAAATGCGTGCATCGAATCAAGCTTTCCGATAAGCTTGCCGTCTGCTCGGTCGCCGCGTTTTCTTTTTTCGTTCATAAGTCCTCCGAAAACATTATAAATACGGGGGCATTTTCTGTTAACTTCTATAGGTCCTGATAAGCAAGACCCATACGGATTGATTATACCATATAATAGCCTATATTGCAACACATTTTTCATATTTTGTTAATATGTACAACCGTCTGCGTTGACAACGTCATTTCAGAATGATATAATAGCCGTAAAGAATACCGTTTCGGAGAAACCTATGTTTGATTCAAATACTATAAGTCAATATATTAAAACGCCGGGTATCAACCTGATATACGTTGAATCCTGCAGCTCGACCAATACCCTATTAAAGGAGCTTGCACAAGGCGGTGCACCGGAAAAAACGGTAATAATCGCCGCAGGTCAGTCTGCAGGACGAGGCAGGCTCGGCAGAAGCTTTTTTTCTCCCGAAGGCTGTGGACTTTATATGAGTATACTTCTCCACCCCGAGCTAAAGGTTGAAAATGCACTTGAGATAACAACGGTCGCGGGCGTGACCACTGCGCGTGTGATCAGAAGACACACTTCAATGGCAGTTGGCATCAAGTGGGTAAATGATATATATATAAGCAACAAAAAGGTGTGCGGCATACTGACGGAATCGTCCGTCGGTGTAAATGGTACAAAGCTTGATTATGCAGTCCTTGGAATCGGGATAAATTTGTTTACTCCTAATGGCGGATTCCCTGAAGAAATATCGGATATTGCCTGCTCTCTTTTCGACCGCAAATCGGATGATGATATAAAATCAAAGCTCGCCGCAGAAATAATTGATGCGTTTTTCGAGGAATACTCAGATATCGGAAATAATCATTTGATCAATGAATACAGAGATCATTCTATAATTATCGGCAAAGACGTCAACATCATCACGGGTTACGGGACACTTAGTGCAAAGGTCATTGGCATCAACGATAATTACTCTCTTGACGTTATATGCGATGATGGCAAACGATTGACGGTAAATTCCGGAGACGTAAGTATAAAGATAAAAAAGTAAGCAGGCAATGTGCCTGCTTACTTTTTACAGTAGGTTAAATATGAGATTTACAATTATGCAACACAATGCCCCGAACAGGGTCGGATATGCAGCGGCAAACAACATCCACTTAACGCTTCCCGTCTCACGTTTTACAGTTAGCAGTGTTGTAGAGCACGGCCAGTGCATAATAGAAAACAACATTACGTTCAATGCGGTTACTGCAGTCCAACCGTTGTTTACAAGTATATCTCTGATAGCCTCTATACCAACAACGTCGGAAATCTGACCTGCGGCGCTGTAGCACATAATTATTATCGGCAATACAATTTCGTTTGCGGGTAAACCAAGTATAAATCCAACGAGAATGACCCCGTCAAGACCCATAATCCTACCAAGCGGATCGAGAAAGCCTGCAAAGCTCATAAGAATACTTGTGTCGCCGATATAAACGTTTGCCATTAACCACAAAACAACGCCTGCAGGAGCAGCTACAGCTATCGCTCTTAACAGCACAACCCCAATACGGTCATTTACCGATCTTACTATGACCCTCCATATTTGTGGGGGTCTGTATGGCGGAAGCTCAAGTATAAAGGATGAAGGAACGCCTTTAAGTACGGTGCTTGACAGTAGCTTTGTTGCAGCAAAGGTGACTATTACACTAAATACTATGAGAGCGGTCAGAACAACAGAGGTCGTCAAAGCGCCCCCTGCACCGTTATATGAAAAGAATATTCCGATAAGCGCTCTAAGTAGAGGAAAACGTCCGTTGCAGGGACAAAAATTGTTCGTGAGAATTGCAAGAAACCGCTCTCTCGGTGAATCAATTATTCTGGCTCCAACCACTCCTGCCGCATTACATCCAAAGCCCATACACATAGTAAGCGCTTGCTTGCCGCAGGCGTCGCATTTTTTAAGCGGTCTGTCGAGATTATATGC